>DASXGF010000023.1:0-8825 GCA_036489275.1 Myxococcaceae bacterium
GTGCCGATGGCCGCGTTGGCGAGGAAGGTGATGAGCCAGCCGCCGATCAGCGAGAGGAGGAAGATCACCCAGAGCAGCGGGTCGCGCGGCAGGCGGCTCCCTCCGGTGAGGATCAGCGCGATGACCGCGACGGGGAGCGCCACCACCATCCGGAGCGGGATCGCCGCGAGATTCTCCACCGCGTAGGACACCATGGGGTGCACCGGCCGGAGGAGGCGCATGGCCAGGGTCCCGGTGCGGACCTCGAAGCTGAGCTGCCACGCCACCCAGGCCCCGGTGAGCTGGCGGACGACGAAGGTCGCGAGGAAGTAGGCGACGAAGTCCTGCTGGTCGAAGTTGCCGACCGGTGCGTCGTGCGCCACCGCCGACCAGAGCGCGAGCATGATCAGCGGCATGGTGGTGGCGAGCACCCAGACCAGCATCTCGGCCCGGTAGGCCACCATCTCGGCGAAGCCGACCCGGAAGAGCGTGGGCAGCGCGCGGACGGTGCTCCTGAGGCTCATGCCGCGTCCTCGACGTCGCCCCGGGCCGCGCGGCTCTGGGCGAAAAGCTCGCTCATGACCTCCTCGAGCGGGGCGTTCTCCACCGTGAGGTCATGCACCGGCAGCGTGGCCAGGGCACGGGAGACCGCGCCGTTCACCCCCTCCTGGGCGACCTGGAGGACGACGCCTGCCGCATCGGTGGAGACCACCCGGCCCACGGCCTCGAGCGCCCCTCGATCGACCGGGCCGTCGAGCCGGAGCACCAGCCGCTTCTCGGGGCGGATGCGGCGCACCAGCTCGTCGAGCGCGCCGTCGTAGCTGAGCTGGCCCTTGTCGATGACCACGACCCGCGGGCAGAGCGCGGCGACGTCATCCATGTAGTGGCTGGTGAGGATCAGCGTGGCGCCGGTCCGCTCGTTGTAGGACTTGATGAAGTCGCGGATGACCACCTGCATCGAGACGTCCAGGCCGATGGTCGGCTCGTCGAGGAAGAGGACCTGGGGCCGGTGGATGAGCGACGCGGCGAGCTCGCACTTCATCCGCTCGCCGAGGGAGAGGGTGCGGGTCGGCTTGTTGACCAGGTCGCCCAGCTCGAGGAGCTCGGTGAGCTCGCCCAGGGTGTGGCGGAACTCGGGCTCGGGAACCTCGTAGATCGCGCGGTTGAGGGCAAAGGTCTCGGAGGGAGGGAGGTCCCAGAGCAGCTGCTGCTTCTGGCCCATCACCAGGGTGATCTTCTTGAGGAACGCGTCCTCACGGCGCTGGGGGACGTGGCCGTCGACGCGGACCTCGCCGGAGGAGGGGTGGAGGAGGCCGGCCAGCACCTTGAGGGTGGTGGTCTTTCCCGCGCCGTTGGGGCCGAGGAACCCGACCCGCTCGCCGCGGGCGATCTCGAAGGAGATCCCGTCCACCGCCTTCACCACGGTGGGAATGCGGCGAAAGAGCGAGCCGAGGGCGGCCCTGAGTCCCGGTGGACGCTTGTGGACGGTGTAGTGCTTCCGCAGAGACTGCACCGACACCATGGTCTGAGGCACCATCAAGGTCTCCTCTCCTAGCGTGCTACGCTCTGGATCGCAGCGGTGAACCTCGGCCTCGTGCTCACAGGCGGCGGAGCGCGCGCCGCGTATCAGGTCGGCGCTCTGAGGGCGCTGGCGGAGCTGTTCGGCAATGGACCCCTGCCCTTCCAGGTGGTCTCGGGCGTGTCCGCCGGGGCGATCAACGGCTCCTCGCTCGCAGCGGAGGCGGACGATTTCCCCCGGGCGGTGAAGCACCTGGCCGACACCTGGCTGTCGCTGACGCCGGAGCACGTCTACCGGACCGATGCGCTGAGCCTGGTCTCGATCGGATCGGGCTGGTTCCGCGGCCTGACGGCGGGAGGAACGCACCCGCCGAGGCGCTACAACCACCTGCTGGACACCGGACCCCTGCGCGAGCTGCTGGGGCGGGAGATCCGGTTCGAGCGGATCCACGAGAACATCGAGGCCGGGCTCCTCCGCGGCCTGGGCATCTCGGCGACGAACTACGAGACCGGGACCTCGGTCACCTTCTTCGACGGCGTGCCCGAGATCCAGCCCTGGGCGCGCAGCCGGCGGATGGGGGTGAAGACGGCCGTCACCCTCGACCAGGTGATGGCGTCGGCGGCCATTCCGATCTTCTTCCCGCCAGTGCTGGTGGGGCGCTCCTGGTACGGGGACGGCGGCGTGCGGCTGGCCGCCCCGATGAGCCCGGCGCTCCACCTCGGCGCGGACCGGATCCTGACCATCGGCATCCGGCATCCGAGGACCGCGGCGGAGACGGTCGAGCTGAACGAGGTGGCGGCGCGGGACGATCTACCGCTGTCGGAGATCCTCGGCGTGCTGATGAACGCGGTGTTCCTGGACTCCCTGGAGCCGGACATCGAGCGGGTGGAGCGGGTGTCCGAGATGCTGGAGACGATCCAGCGACCCCCGGACTCGCATCTGCGGCCGGTCCGCATCCTGCTTCTCCAGCCGAGCCAGGACTTGGCGATGCTCGCCGCGGACCAGGCGATGCGGTTCCCGCGGACGCTGCGATTCCTCCTCAAGGGGCTGGGCGTGAGCCAGAAGGGCGGCGCGGACCTCCTGAGCTACCTGGCGTTCGAGCAGCAGTACATCGAGCGGCTGGTCACGCTGGGGTACGACGACACGCGGGCGCGGTTCGACGAGATCCGTGAGTTCGTGGGAGACGCGGCGCTCGGTCTGTCGCGGGCCGGTTGAGCGACGCGCCGTCGCGGCTCCGGTGCTAGTGAAGGGCCGTGGCCACCCTCGACGTCGATCGCGCGCTTGCCCGCTGGATGCCCCGGCTGGTGGCGGTGTGGCGGCGACACCGGAAGCTCCCCGCCGGCCCGCCGACGCTGGTGGGCCGAGAGCTGAAGGAGGTCGCGCAGGGGATCCGGACGCTCTCCGCGGGGCTCACCCGGGACCGGGCGCTGGTCGGTGGGCGGTACCTGGACGACCCGCGGCTGCTGGGGGCGTATCTGCTGTTCTACTGGCCAGTGAGCTACGCGCAGGCGCGGGCGGTGCTCGGGGAGTTGCCGCGGAGGCCGCGCGCGGTGCTGGACCTCGGGAGTGGGCCGGGACCGGTGGCGTTCGCGGCGCTCGATGCGGGCGCCGCGGAGGTGACGGCGGCGGACCGGAGCGCGCCGGCCCTGACCCTGGCCCGGGCGCTGGCGGCCGAGGCAGAAGAGCCGCTGGCCACGCGGGCGTGGACCGGCGGGGCGGGGCTTCCGGAGGGACAGTTCGACGCGATCACGCTCGGGCACGTCGTGAACGAGCTCGGACGGGGGCCCTCGGCCGTGGGTGAGCGGGCGGCGTTGCTGGAGCGAGCTGCGGGACAGCTGCGGCCCGGCGGGTCGCTGGTGGTGCTCGAGCCGGCGCTGCGAGACACCTCGCGCGACCTGTTGCTCGTGCGGGACGTGCTCGTGGAGCGCGGGTTCGCGGTGCGGGCGCCCTGCCTCTGGCGCGGGGGGTGTCCGGCGCTGGTGAAGCCGACGGACTGGTGCCATGCCGAGCGGAGCTGGTCGCCGCCGCCGCTTCTCGATGCGCTGGCGCGGGAGGCCGGGCTGCACAAGGAGGCGCTCAAGATGAGCTACCTCGTGCTGGCGCCGCGCGGAGAGGCCTGGGCGGACCCGCCGGCGGGGAGGCTGTTCCGGATCGTGTCCGAGCCGCTCGAGGGGAAGGGTCGACAGCGGTACATGGGCTGCGGGCCCGAGGGCCGGATGGGGCTGGCCCTCCAGGAAAAACACCGGACGGCCGCCAACGAGGTCTTCTTCTCGCTCCGGCGGGGCGACGTGGTCGCGGTGGAGGGAACGGAGCCCCGCGGCGACGGGCTCGCCCTGGTCGAGGAAAGCTCGGCCCGGAAGGTGGCCTCGGCCGGTCAGCCCCTCCCGCGGCCCGGCGAAGGCGTTTGACACCTTTCCGGAAGACCATAGCCGTCTCGGGCACTTGTCGCTCGTGGAGGTCTGAGCGGGCGGGAGAAACCCATCTCCGGCTTCTCGTGCGAGCCGGCTGATGAAGCACATCAGTTGCGTTTGAGTTGCATTTGCCCAGCCGGAGACGACACCGGTCCCTGAGCGGTCTCGACTCAAGGAGCCCTCGTGTCCCTGCCTGGTCGCCTGCTTCGTTGCCTCCTCCTTCTCCCCCTCCTCGCCTGCGGCGGGTCCGCGCCCGGAGGCGACGGGCCCCGCATCGAGTCGTTCAGCGCCAGCCCGGCCGAGCTGCGCGTCGGAGACCCGGTCGAGCTGGTTCCGCGGTTCAGTGGGCGCCCCGCACGCATCGAGCCCGACGTCGGGCCGGTCAGCAGCGGCACGCGATACCCGGTGGGCCCCTTCGCCTCGGGGAGGACCTTCACCCTCGTCGTGGGCGAGGGCGCCGAGGAGGTGCGCGCCGAGCTTCGCCTGCCGCTCGTCTATCGCCATCGCCTCCGCCCGCTCACCCCGAGCGACAACGCGCGCGTGGACCACGGCGCTACGGTGCTCTCCGACGGACGGGTCCTGGTCTTCGGCGGACGCTCGCCGAGCTACACGCCCTGGGTGGTCACCGAGATCTTCGACCCCGCGACCCGAGCGTTCACCACCACCGGTGAGATGCCCGTCAAGCGTTCCAGCCCGGTGTGGACCGGCGTGTCCGGGTCCCGCATCGTCGTCGCGGGCGGAGAGACCAGCGCCGCGCGGCGGGACGAGGCCACCGCCGTCCTGGTGTCGAGCCCCCAGACGAGCAGCTGGACCTCGCCCGGAAATCTGCTCGAGGTGCGAGCGGGCAACAGCGCCACCCGTCTGCCGCTCGAGGGCAGCGTCCTCCTGGTCGCCGGCGGCGATTTCTACCTGCGCGATCCCGCCTCGGTGACCCCGGTCGAGCTCTTCGACGTGGACCACGGCACCACCCGCGCGCCTGCAGGCGAGATGGTCGAGTCGCGCTTCATGCACACCGCCACCCTTCGCTTCGACGGCCGCGTCCTCCTCGCCGGTGGGCTGAATGCCTTCACCAGCCAGGAGGTCTCCAGCGCAGAGCTCTACGACGCCGCGACCGAGACCTTCACCCGCGCCTGCACCCTGGTGAGCGAGCGCTGGGCGCACGCCGCGGTGAGCCTCCCCGACGGCCGCGTCCTCCTCGCCGGCGGCTACTTCATGGGACGGGTCACCGGCTCGGCCGAGCTGTGGGATCCGGCGACCGGCAAGTGCACCGCGACCGGCAACCTCCACGCGCCTCGCGCCGACCTGCGCCTGGTGCCGCTCGCCTCGGGCGAGGTGCTGGCCCTCGGCGGACGGAACGACGACGGGCTGGCGCTGACTGCCGTCGAGACCTGGAACCCGGAGACCGGCGCATGGACCGAGCGGTCGTCCCTTCCGGTGGCGCGGGTCGGGCACACCGCATCCCTGCTGCCCTCGGGCCAGGTGCTGCTGCTCGGCGGCGCGGACGGCTCGGGAGCCTGGCCGATGAAGGCCGCCGAACTCTACGACTGACCCCGGGGCACTCGCCTCAGAGGCTGAGGTGCCGCGCGAGCTGCTCGAGGCTCGCGAGGTCGTTGGCGGGCGCGAAGACGTCGAGGTGGGGGAGCGCCGCCTCCATGCCCCGGGTCAGCGGCTCGTAACCTGGGCTGCCGAGGAGCGGGTTGAGCCACACCAGCCGACCCGCGCGACGGTGCAGGAGAGTGAGGGCCGCGTCGAGGACGCTCGGATCTCCCGTCTCCCAGCCATCGCTAAGGACGACCACCACCGTCCGCCGATCGACCAGCCGCGGCCAGCCGGAGAGGAAGGCGGACAGCGACTCGCCGATCCGGGTGCCGCCGCTCCAGTCCTGCACCCGCTCGGAGAGGTTCCCCAGTGCATCGCGGTATCCCGGTGCCCGGAGCTCGTCCGTGACCCGGCTCAGGCGCGTGGCGAAGACGAAGGTCTCCACCCGCGAGAACGCGTTCTGGAGCGCGTAGAGGAACTGGAGGAGCAGCCGCGCGTAGAGGTCCATCGAGCCGGAGACGTCGGCCAGCACCACCAGGCGGGTTCGCCGCAGCTTGCGCCGCCGGTAGGTCAGCGTCGCGAGCTCGCCGCCGGTCTTCAACGCCTCGCGCAGCGTGCGCCGCAGCGAGATCTGCTCGCCGCGGGAGGCCAGCTTCCAGCGGCGGCCCGGGCGCGCGCTCAGTCGCCGGGCGATGCGCCGGGCCAGAGCGGTGACCGCTCGGAGCTCGTCCTCGCCGAAGGTCGCGAAGTCCTGCCGGCCCAGCGCCTCGCGCGAGCTGGGAGCGGGCACGCCGAGCTCCTCCAGCTCCTGCCAGGACTCGACGGGGCGACGGCGAGAAGACGAGGCTCCACGGCGCTCTTGATCCTCCTCCGCGTCGGGGGGAATGACCGGCGGATTCCTGCGCGCCGGCGCGGAGCCGCTCCAGAACGCCTCGAAGAGCGAGTCGAACAGGGGCCCGTCCTCCACTCGCTTCAGGAGAGAGGTGCGCAGCGCGAGCCGGACGTCCTCCCGGTCCATGAGGTCCACCGAGCCGATGGCCCGTGTCGCGTCGAGCGTGTCCCCGGGGCCGACCGGAAGGCCCTCGCTCCGGAGCCGGCGGCAGAAGCGCGCGGTGTGCTCGAGCAGCCCGGTGGAGGGAGCGGTCATGCCACCGGCGAGGAGAGCGCGGCGAGCTCTCCCGCATCCAGGCGGGCGCTCACCGTCCGCAGATCCTCCTCGTCCTTGAGGAAGCACCCCAGCGTCTCCTTCACCAGCTCCTCGTCGAGATGTGTGGCATGGAGCGCGACCAGCGCGTGCGCCCAGTCGAGCGACTCGGCCACCCCCGGCACCTTCGCCAGCTTCATCCTTCGCACCGAGTGGATGAAGGCCGTGACCTCGCGCGCCAGCCGCTCGTCGACTCCGGGAACGCGGGTTCGGACGATGCGCAGCTCCTTCTCCAGGGAGGGGTAGTCGATCCACAGGTACAGGCAGCGGCGCCGGAGCGCGTCGGACAGATCACGGGCCCGGTTCGAGGTGAGGACCACCGAGGGCCGGGCCGCGGCGCGCACCGTGCCGACCTCGGGGATGGTCACCTGGAAGTCGGAAAGCACCTCGAGGAGGAAGGCCTCGAACTCCTCGTCGGCCCGGTCCACCTCGTCGATCAGCAACACCGGAGGCCGGCCCTGGTGGGTGATCGCCGCGAGGAGCGGACGCTTGAGCAGGAAGCGTTCGCTGAAGATGTCCGCCTCGCGCGCGGCGACCGATTGCTCGCCGTCGTGCTGCAGCCGGATGTGGAGGAGCTGCTTGGGGTAGTTCCACTCGTAGAGCGCGGTCGTGGCGTCGAGGCCCTCGTAGCACTGGAGCCGGATCAGATCGGCCTGCTGCATCACTGCCAGGACCTTGGCGATCTCCGTCTTGCCCACGCCCGGGTGGCCCTCCACCAGGAGCGGCTTGCCGAGCGCCATCGAGAGGTGGACCGCGGTGGCCACCGCCCGGTCGGTCACGTACCCCTCGCGCTCCATCGCCTGCTGGATGCGCTGGATCTCCTCACGCACGGGCCGGTTCATCCCCCGGCCCGGTCCAGCGCGGTCGCCACCGCCCGCCGGGTGTAGGTCACGGTCAGCGCCTTCCAGTAGTCGGGGTCCATCCGTGGATCGGAACGGACGGTGAGCCCGTCGACCGCCCGTTCCGCGGCGGCGCCGACCACCTTCGCATCGACCGTCTGGCCGACCAGCGCCCCCTCGGTGCCGGTGGCCCGCAGCGGCTTCGCTCCGACGCCGGTGATCGCCACCCGCGCCGTGGAGATCTTCCCGCCGGAGACCGTGACCACGGCGGCCACGCCCACCACCGCGTAGCGCGAGGCCGGATGCGGGAACTTGGCGTAGGCGCCGCCCGAGCCCGCGGGCGGGAGCGGAATCCGCACCTCGGTGAGCACCTCGCCCGGGTCGAGCGTGGTGGTGAACAGCTTGACGAAGAAGCCGTCCACCGGGACGGTTCGCCTCCCCCTGGGGCCCACCGCGACCAGCTCGGCCCCGAGGGCGAGCATCACCGCCGGGAGATCCGCGGCCGGGTCGGCGTGGGCGAGGCTTCCCCCGATGGTGCCCATGTTCCGGACCTGGGCGTCACCGATCTGCGCGGCCGCTTCGGAGAGGATGGGGAGTCGCTTGCGGACGACCGGAGAGCGTTCCAGGACCTGGTGGGGCGTCGCCGTGCCGATGATCAGCGCCCCGCCCTCCTCCCGCAGGCCGGACAGCGCGGGGATGCGGCGGATGTCCACCAGATGCCGGGGCTCGGCGAGGCGGAGCTTCATCAGCGGAAGGAGCGAGTGCCCGCCGGCGATGAGCTTCGCCGACTCGCCGAAGCGTCCGAGGAGCGCCACTGCCTCCTCCACGCTGCCTGCCCGGTGGTACTCGAAGGGAACCGGGTACATGGCTATTTCCTCTCCCCGGCGCGCGCTGCGCGCACCGCCTTCCAGACTCTCTGCGGGCTGAGCGGAAGGTCCAGGTGGGTGAGACCGAAGGGCGACAGCGCGTCCATCACCGCGTTCGCCACGGCCGGCGTGGCGGCGATGGTGCCCGCCTCTCCCGCGCCCTTCACCCCCAGCACGTTCACCGGTGAGGGCGTCACGGTGCGGTCGGTCTCGAAGCTCGGGAGCTGATCCGCGCGCGGCAGGCCGTAGTCCATCAGCGAGCCGGTGATGAGCTGTCCGGCCTCGTCGTAGCTGGCCCACTCCCACAGCGCCTGCGCCACGCCCTGGGCAATGCCCCCGTGGAGCTGTCCGTCGACGATCATCGGGTTGATGACGGTCCCCACGTCGTCCACCGCGACGTAGCGGAGCAACGTGGTTCGCCCGGTCTCGACGTCCACCTCCACCACGGCGATGTGCGTGCCGAAGGGA
>DASXGF010000066.1:0-1930 GCA_036489275.1 Myxococcaceae bacterium
TCCCTTCATCTACTTGCCGGCGTTCATCGTCCCGTTGACCATCCTGCTGCACATCCTCTCGCTGCAGCAGCTGGCGAGGATCGGCCGGCCCTCACCGGCGTAGCGTCACTCGGTGCGCATCGCCTCGACCGGATCGAGGCGGGCGGCGCGCGCGGCGGGGTAGATGCCGAAGATGAGCCCGACGCCCGAGCTCATCACCAGCGCGAGCGCAACCGCCCAGGTCGGAACCGAGGTCGGAAAGTTGAAGGCCCAACGGGCGAGCAAGGCCACCACCGCTCCGCCGAGCACTCCGAGCATCCCTCCCACCAGCGACAGCATGATCGCCTCGGTCGCGAACTGCCCGAGGATGCGGTGCCGGCGCGCGCCCAGCGCCTTGCGCACGCCGATCTCCTGCGTCCGCTCGGTGACCGAGACCAGCATGATGTTCAGGATGCCGATGCCGCCGACGATGAGCGAGAGCAGGCACACGCCGAAGCTCGCGGCGGTGACCACCGAGGAGATCTGGTTGAACGCCTGGGTGGCGGACTCGTTGGAGAAGATGAAGAAGTCATCCTCCTGCTGCGGCTTGAGGTTGTGCCGGCGGCGCATGAGCTGGCGCACCTCCTCCATCGCGCGCGGGAGGCCCTCTGTCGTGGCGGCCTGCATGCTGATGTTGAGCGAGCGCTTCTTCCCCCAGAGCTGGAAGAAGGCGTTGATCGGGATGACGACCACGTCGTCCTGCTGGAATCCGCCGACGAAGGCACCCTTTCGCTTGATCAGCCCGACGACCCGGAAGGGCCGGGTGCGGATCCGCACCTCCTGACCGATGGGTTCCACGCCGGGGAAGAGGACCTCCGCCACGTTGGATCCGAGCACCACCAGGCGCTCGCCGTCCGCGACCTCCTGGACGTTGAAGGCTCGGCCCGAGGAGATGTCCATCGCGTTGGTGAGGAAGAAGTCCGCGGTTCCCCCGGCGATCTGGATGTTGGGACGCGTCTCGTAGCGGTCGGTGGAGACCTTGATGCCGAAGTCCCAGGCCTCGCCGGTGGTGGCGATGACGTCCGGGAGCCGGCGCTCGATGTCGTCCCGATCCTCGATGGTGAGGTTGGGGCGTTTCGAGAGCTTCTCGAAGTCGAAGTTACCGAAACCGTTGGGGAATTTCTGAATCTGGAAGCCGTTGGAGCCGAGGCCGGTCAGGTCCTCGTCGACCTTGTTCCGCAGCCCCTCCAGCAGGGCCATCATCGCGACCACGGTCGCGGCGCCGATGACGATGCCGAGCAGCGTGAGCAGAGAACGGAGCCGGTGCCCCCAGAACGTGGAGAAGGCCAGCCGGAAGTTGTCGGTCAGCGCGCGCACCCACAGTTCCTGACGGCTTTCCATGGGGCCGATTGCAGCAGATCCCTGCACCGGGCAGCCAGCCGGCCGCACCTGCGGGCCCTCCAGTGAACTCCGGACCGGGTGGACGGCGCCCCGGCGCGTGCCCAGGTTCGCCTCCAAAACCGACCGCCCGCGGCTCCGGCTCCGGGCGCCCACCACCGAGAGGGGTGTTTTCGTGGAAGCGACGAAGCTGTTGGAGAAGCAGCACGCAGAGGTGAAGGATCTGTTCGAGCAGTTCGAGGAGGCCGAGGACGCGGCGGAGAAGCAGGAGCTCTTCGAGCAGATCGCCGACGACTTCGCCGCCCACGCAGAGATCGAGGAACGGATCTTCTATCCCGCGGTCTACGTCGGTCCGCTCAAGGAGAAGCTAAGGGAGGCGGTCGAGGAGCACCTGGCCGCGAAGCGGATCGTCGCCGATCTGCTCGAGCTGGAGCCCGCGGACGAGCGGTTCGACGCGAAGATGAAGGTGGTGCAGGAGCTCATCGAGCACCATGTCGAGGAGGAGGAGGGAGAGCTCTTCCCCCTGGTCCGGCAGAACTTCGCTCGCGAGGAGCTGGAGGCGCTGGGCGACCAG
>DASXGF010000110.1:0-5545 GCA_036489275.1 Myxococcaceae bacterium
CGGCTCGGAGGCGTGCGCGACCGGGGTACTTGGGCTCGGGCGTGGCGGGAGGCTCGTGACGAGCGCCATCGAGCACCCGTGTGTGCTCCTCGCGGCCGAGCGCCGGGGAACGCCTGCGCTCCAGCTGCGACCGGGGGCCGATGGGCGGGTCTGGCCGGCGGCCTTCGAGGAGGCACTCGCCGGGGACGCGGGGCTGTGCGCGCTTCAGGCGGCGACCAACGAGACCGGGGTCCTCCAGCCTGTGGACGAGGTGGTAGGTCTGGCGCGGGCGCGCGGGGTGGCGACCTTCGTCGATGCGGTGCAGGCCCCGGGTCGGGTGTCGCCGGCCTCGGAGGCGGACGCCGTGGCCTACTCGGCCCACAAGTTCGGGGGGCCTGCGGGCGTGGGCATCCTGACGGTGCGGCGCGGGGTGCGGCTGGAACCGCTGGTGCCCGGTCACCAGGAAGGTGGGCTGCGCGGAGGGACGCCGGCGGTGGCGCTGTGCGAGGCAGCGGCGCTGGCGCTCGAGCTGGCGGAGGCCGAGCGGGCGGCGGAGGTGGCTCGCCTCGAAGCGCTGCGGGCTCGCTTCGAGCGGTCGGTACTGGACGTGCGCCCGGGGGTGCGCGTGCATGGGGCCGGAGCGCCACGTCTGGCGAACACCAGCAACGTGTGCTTCCCGGGGGTCGATGCGGAGACGGTGCTCATCGCGCTGGACCTGGAGGGGTTCGCGGTCTCGGTGGGGGCGGCCTGTACGTCCGGGACGATGCGGCCGTCGCCTGTGCTCTTGGCGATGGGGGTTGCGGTGGAGGACGCCCGCGCGTCGATCCGGATCTCGTTCGGGCGGGAGACGAGCGAGGACGACGTGAGCGCTCTGCTTCGGGCGCTTGGGCGAGTTCTTTGAGACATCGCTTGGCGTGATTCGTGCTCCTCGTTGCCCTCACGCAAGGGGGCAACGAATGGCGTACCCGCTGAGGATGTTCGAACCAGGGTGGATCTACTTCGCCACGGCTCGTTGCTGTCAGGCGAGGTATCTGATGCGTCCGTCGCGCGAGACGAACGAAGTCCTCGGCGGTGTACTGGCGAGAGCGGCTCGGTTGACGGGAGTCGAGGTCTACGCCTTCACCTTCCAGTCGAACCATCTTCATCTCCTGGTCCGAGCCCCCCTGGGGAACCTTTCGAAGTTCATGCAGTACGTCATGGCCAATGTCGCCCGGAAGGTCGGGTGGCTGGTGCGATGGCGAGGCACGTTCTGGGAGCGGCGCTACTCGGCAGAGCCTGTTCTCGACGAGGAGGCGCTGGTCGAGCGACTCCGGTACGTCCTCTCCCAGGGCGTGAAGGATGGACTGGTCCGGAGATGCCGTGAGTGGCCTGGCTTGAGTTGTCTCCGGATGCTCGTCCGGGGCTCGCGACGCAGCTTTGTCTGGTTCGGTTGGTCCAAGCGGTGGAGAGCACGAACCGACCGGGCATCCGCCGACCGCTTCCATCCGAGGTGGACCGAGCGGGAGACGCTCGAGCTGACCGTCTTGCCGCAGTGGGCCCACCTTCCGGTGAAGCGCCGAGCGCGTCATGTGCTCGAGCTCGTCCGCGCCGCCGAGAAAGAGGCGAAGGCCACCCACGAGTGGGTACCAGGTAGGGATCGCGTGCTGGCACAGCATCCACACCACCGACCGGCTCAGCCCGACCGGTCACCGAGGCCGTACTGCCACGCAACCAGAGCGACGGACCGCCGCGCCTTCCTCGAGCAATACAGGATGTACGTTGCGATGTTCCGAGCGGCGTCCTCGAGGTGGCGCCGCGGAGAGCTGGCCATCGAGTTCCCAGTGGGCGCGGTCCGACCCTTCCTTTGGCCGCCTCTCGGATTCGCGATCGCGGCGTAAACATCCCTCCCTGGAATTGCTTCATCGACGGGCTGTGACTTTGCCGGCCGCTCCGGTCGTGGAACGGGTCCGTCTTTCCGCCTTCCGGACCGTCATCGCGACTCCTGCTCGAGCAGCGGCATGGAGCATCCGCGCGCTGATTCTCAGGGTGCCGAGTCCCATCTAGGCGAGTTCTCTGAGACCTCGGTCCACGAGACCTGGCCCTGAGACGAGTTCTTTGAGACCTCGTTCGAAGGCACGCGCCGAGACCTCGTTCGCGCGAGAGACGTCTCGTCTCAAAGACGAGTTCTTTGAGACCTCGCGAGCTCTAGACCTCGTCCCTACCCCGCGGTCCCGAAGAGCCCCCGGACCAGCGCGGCGATTGCCAGCGGGGTCCCGATCCGCTCGTCACAGTGCGGTTCCAGCGCCTCGGCGAAGGCCGCCGCCGTCGGGAACCGGACCTGCGGATCGGCCGCCAGCGCGCGATCCACCACCGCTTCCAGCCCCGTCGTCACCTCGGGCCGGCGCGTCCGTACGCCAGCTCGACGGCCCGCCCGGATCGCCGCGAACACCTCCTGCGGGCTGTTCCCCTGGAACGGGCGCTCCAGCGTCAGAAGCTCGAAGAGCACCACCGCGGTCGCCCACAGGTCCACCGCCTGCGTCACCTCACCCGCCGTCGCCTCGGGCGACAGGTAGTACGGCTTCCCCGCGATCACCGCGTCCCGCACCCCCGACTTCACGCGAACCCGCGCCACCCCGAAGTCCCCGAGCTTCACCTCGCCCACCCGCGAGATGAACACGTTGGACGGCGAGACGTCGCAGTGAACGAGGTGAAGCGGCGTTCCACTCGCGTTCTCGGCACGGTGCGCGTACTCCAGCGCCTCGAGCAGCACCCGCGCGAGGTACACCGCGAAGTCTATCGGAAGCGCGATGCCCTGCTTCCGGCACCGGCGCAGCACCTGCCCGAGGTCGCGCCCGTCAACCCACTCCATCGCCAGGTAGGCCACTCCCCCGATCGCACCCACGTCGAGCGTCTGCACGATGTTGGGGTGGCGCAACGCGATCGAGAGCTCGGCCTCCTTTGCGAACAGCTGCACGTACTCCGGCGCACGCGCGAGCTGTGGCAACAGCCGCTTGATGGCAACCTCGGTGCCGGCCCACGGACCGTCGAGCGTGCGCGCCCGCACCACCTCCGCCATCCCTCCCTTTCCGAGGGGCGCCAGGATCTCGTAGTGGCCGAACCGCGCGCCGGACGACCAGAGGACGACCTCGGACTGCTTCACCGCCGTCGCTCCTCGTTGTTCTTCGTCCGGATCAGCAGGGCCGAGAACCGGGGGTCTCCCCGCAGCGGGGCGAGGTCCGGGTCCTGGAGCAGGTCCTTGCTCGCGGCGAATCCACGGTCGATCGAGTCGCTCAGGCTGGCAAGGGCCTCGTCCACGTGGCCGAGCCGGGCCTGCGCACAGGCCAGGTTGTAGGAGAGGAGCACTCCCGGGGCGAAGGCCCGCGCCTTCTCGTAGGCCGCCACCGCGCCCGCGTTGTCGCCGAGCAGCACCGCGGAGAGCCCGATCCCCAGCCACGCCTTGCCCGGGTCCTCCCTCGCTGCGAGGGCCTTCTGGAACTCGGCCTGGGCCGCCTTCCCGCGACGCAGCTCGAGCAGCCTCTCGCCGGCCTCCAGGTGATGGGTGAGCGGCTGCGGGCGTCCCCCCGGCTCGGCGATCGGGGCGAGCACCAGGCGGCCGCGTTCCAGCCCGGGCGACTCGCAGCCCGGAACCAGCGGGACGTCGGCCACGACGGTCCCGTTGGCCGAGACATGGATCCCGAGGTACGGCACCGTCCGCTCGCCGCACGAGGTGCAGACCGTCAGCCGCCCCACGAGCACATCACCTTCCCAGGCCGCGTCCACCACCGCCCGGCCCGTCTCGAAGCCACAGGGATTCGACTCGCCCGCCCGGCCGAGCACATGCTCGTTCACCGACTCCCACGTGAGCACACCCTTCGGTCCCCAGCGAGCGCGTGACGCCAGCAGCGGCACCGCCGCGACCGCGGGTCCGGCACCGAGCACGGCACTGAGCGTGGTGGCGAGCAAAAGCCGGGGCACGGGATGGAACGGGATAGAGCCGATGCTGGCACGAGCACCGCAGATGATGCCAGCCACTGCAACGAAACTACCGCCCAGGTTCCCTTGACCCCCCTCCGGGCCGTCCTTATTGTCGCAACCGACCCGGTCGGAGGAGGCCGGAAGCCCTTGCAAGGTTGTCCCCTGCGGGGTGCGTGATGTGCAGCAGAAATTCGAACCGATACGTCCATTCCGGGGGCCGTACCGGGGTTCCATGCGTCAGGCCCGGGGCAGCCGGCACGCGCCGACGACCCGGGAGACCTACGGCACCTCACCTCGGCTCCCACCTGGCTCAACTGGGTTCAATGGACGCTGCGCACACGGCCCAGCGGCGGGGGACGTTTTTTCTTCTGGAGAGGTGACAGGCTGGCGACGGACAGGCGGGAGATGGGAACGGACGAGGGGGCACTTCGCAAGGCCACACTCCGCGAGCAGCTCACCGCGCGTCGAAAGGCGCTCAGCGCCGAGCTGGTCGACACCCGGGGTCTGAAGATCCAGGCGCGCTTCCTGGCGACGCCGTACTACCACCACGCACGGACCGTCGCGCTCTATGCGCCGATCCGCGGCGAGGTTCCCACACGTGACATCCTCACCGCCGGCCTCGCCGACGGAAAGGTCATCGTCTACCCGCTGAGCCACGTGCGCGGTCGGGTGCTCTCGTTCCGGGCCGTGCGCAACGAGGCCGAGCTCGAGCCCGGCCGGCTCGGCGTCCGCGAGCCCACCGATGCCGCGGAGCTGGTGGCGGTCGAACAGATCGACCTCTTCGTGGTGCCGGGCCTCGGCTTCACCGCCGACGGGAAGCGGCTCGGTCGCGGCGGCGGGTACTACGACGCCACCCTCAAGGCCGGGAGCGCGGTGAGCCGGCGGGTGGGGCTCGCCTTCGCCGAGCAGATGGTCGACGACCTCCCGACCAACGAGGACGACGTGGACGTCGACCTGGTGGTGACCGAGAACGAGGTCTTCCGGGGCCTCTCGCGGCCACCCGATTTCCCCGCCACGTGATCGTCCTGTTCATGGGTGACGTGGTGGGTAAGCCCGGAGTGCTTGCCGTGCGGACCCTCCTGCCTCGCCTCATCGCGCGGTATGAGGTCGACCTCACCATCGCCAACGCCGAGAACTCCGAAGGGGGCGCGGGGATCTCCGGCGAGTCCGCCGAGGCGCTCCTCTCCGCCGAGGTGAACCTCCTCACCTCCGGCAACCACTTCTGGACCAAGCGGCAGATCCTTCCCTGGGTGGAGCGTCATCCGGAGCTCCTGCTCCGCCCCGCCAACTATCCCGAGGGAGCACCGGGCCGCGGACACACCGTCATCCAGACCGCCGACGGCAGGCGTCTCGGAGTCCTGAACCTCGAGGGGCGGGTCTTCATGAAGTCGCTCGATGATCCCTTCCGCGTGGTTGAGCGGCTGGTGGCCGAGCTCCGGCGCACGACGTCCTGCATCCTGGTGGACATGCACTGTGAGGCCACCAGCGAGAAGAACGCGATGGGCGCCTGGCTCGACGGCAAGGTCTCCGCGGTGGTCGGGACGCACACCCATGTGCAGACCGCCGACGAGCGCATCCTCCCCGGGGGAACGGCCTTCATCACCGACGTGGG
>DASXGF010000191.1:0-9252 GCA_036489275.1 Myxococcaceae bacterium
CACCGCCGACGAGCGCGCCGTCGACGATGAAGGCGGTGATGCGCTGCCAGAGCGCGGCGGGGCGGGCGCGGACCTCGATCGGGCCAGCGAGCGTTGCCGGCTCTTCGGCCACGGACCGCGCAGCCCGCTCCGCCATCTCCGTCGCCATCGAGAGCTCGGGATCGACGGAGGGCTCGGAGGCAGGCGGTGCGGCGGCCATCAGCTCGGCCATCGTGGCTTTCGGGGTGGGTTCGGCCGTGGGCGGGCGCCGAGTCTCCGTGAAGCGGGGCTCGGTGCGCGCGCCTGCGCCGAGGAGCTCGGCCATGCTCGGCGAAAGAGTGGGGAAACCTCCCGCGGAACGGGCGCCCGCTGAGGCCGATGCGGCCGCGGTCGGCGGCGATGCGGTGGCGGGTGCCCCGGTGGGCGGGTCGACCGGAGAGCCGCTGGAGGTGCGGGGAGCGGCCTCGGGGAAGCGAGGCGCGGCGACCGGTGCGGTGCTCGGGGGGCGGGGAGCGAAGTCGGGGCTCCGAGGCGTCGCGGCCGCCGTGGGGGCGGCAGACCCGCTCATGGTGCGTGGAGCGAGGTCAGGAGTGCGGGGCGTTGCGACGGCCGGATCGGCGCTCGTGGTGCGCGGAGCGAGGTCGGGCGTGCGCGGCGTTGCGACAGTTGGATCGGCGCTCGTGGTGCGCGGAGCGAGGTCGGGAGTGCGAGGCGTGGTGGCGGGCGCGGGGCTCGACGACCGCGGGGCGAGGTCGGGCGTGCGAGGCGTTGCGACGGCCGGATCGGTGCTCGTGGTGCGCGGAGCGAGGTCGGGAGTGCGAGGCGCACTGGGGATGGAAGGTCCGCTCGTCGTGCGTGGGGCGAGGTCAGGCGTCCGTGACGCTGCGGCGGGCGTGGTCGGTGCTGGGGTCGTGGTGCGCGGAGCGAGGTCGGGGGTGCGAGGCGCGGCGGCGGATGCGCTGGGGACCGATGGCGCGCTCGGGACGCGTGGAGCGAGGTCGGGCGTCCGCGGCGCCGAAGAGGCCGGTGCGGAAGTCGCGCTCGTCGTGCGAGGCGCTGCATCCGGGAAGCGAGGAGTCCCCGAGGCTGGCGGGACGGGCGCCGCAGGGATCGACGGGCCGCTCGTGGTCCGTGGAGCAAGGTCGGGACTGCGCGGCGCGCCCGTGGACGGTCCGGGAGCGGAGGGTCCGCCCGGGGTGCGCGGCGTGAGGTCGGGCGTTCGCGGCGCGGCGGATGCGGGGGGCGAGCCGGCCGGAGTCGACGGAGCGCCCGCCGGCCGTTGAGCGAGGTCGGGCGTGCGTGGTGTCGCGGCCGCCGGGAACGAGCTCGCGCTCGACGTGCGGGGTGCTGCCTCCGGGAAGCGAGCAGTTCCCGCGGCCGGCGGGGCGGACGACGCAGGGATCGACGGCCCGCTCGTGGTGCGCGGAGCGAGGTCGGGAGCGCGGGGCGCACTGCCGGGCACCGACGGGCCGCTGGACGTGCGTGGCGCCAGGTCAGGGCCTCGGGGGGCGGATCCCGGGATGGAAGAGTTGCTGGGCGGCGCGCCGGCTCCGGTCGACGTGCGCGGCGGAGGAAGCCCAGGACTTCCGGGAGAGGCGGGGGCAGAAGGTGGTCGAGGTGTCGACGCCGGGGTGCCCGCTGGAACGGAGCTCGAGGTTGCGCGGTACGCCGGCATCGCGCTCGTCGGGATCCTCTCGGGAGGCCGGCCGGCTCCGCTACCGGGGCTGTTGGTCGAGGCGCTCGCAGGCGTCGCCGGGCGGAGGATCGGCGCGGAGGATGCCGGGCCGGACAGGGGAGGCCGTGCCTGGCCTGCTCCAGCCGCGCCGGATCCGCCGCTGGCGCCCGGATGGGGTCCCGGCACCGGTGTGAGCACCGGTGGCTTCGGCTTCGACTCGAGTGTCGGGCCTGGGCGAGGGATCGGCGTCAGCATCGGGATCTGCGGAATGGGCCCGGTCGTCGCGGGGGGCTCGAGCTTGAAGGGCAGCGGGGTCGCCCGTGGCGGAATGGCCGCCGAGGGTGGCAGCTGACGGCGATCGAGCGGGAGCTCCCGGCTCAGGATCTCCGGCGGCGGACGTGCGGGGGGCGCGCCCGGTTCGCAGGCCGTGCAATCGCCTTGTGGCGGCAACTCGGCGCCACATCTCAGGCACTTGGACACGGCGGCATGAAAGGCCGGATGGAAGGGGGACGCAAGAAACGGGCAGGCCGCCTGTCCGCTCAGGGCTGATCGAGGTGCCTGATCGAGGTGCCAGACACCTCGTTACCGGCCGAATTCCAGGACAGGAGTCCGAGGACGGTGCCAGACACCTCGTGACGGCTGCTCGAGGGCCACGACGCGCGGAGGTACAGCGGTGGCACAGACTCGGTCGGACGACCTCGCGACCACGCTGGCGATCGGGGTGACCGCCTCGGTTGCGCAGTTCGTCGTCCACGAGCTGGTCGGGCACGGCACGGCCTGCGTGCTCCTCGGCGGACGGATTCTCGCAGTCGCCCCGCTGTGGATGCGGTGCACCATCAACCATCGGCTGATGGTGCTTTCCGGGCCGATGGCCAACCTGATCGCGGGCGGATTGTGCTGGGTGATTCTCCGAAGCGCTCCGCCGAGAAGTCCTGCCAGTCGTCTGTTCCTCTGGCTGAGCATCGCTTTTCAGTGGCTGGTGGCCGCGGGCTACCTGGCGGTTGGGGCGGCCTCGGGATTCGGTGACTGGCCGGTCATCCTTCCGGGCCTGGACTCCTGGCCAGCGCGCCTGGCCACGATCGTGGTGGCAGCGGGCGGTTACGTCCTCGTGCTGCGTGCTCTGGCTCGACTCGGGGTCCAGCGCCTCGGTGCCTCGCTCGTCGAGGAGTCGCGCCTCACGAGGGTGGCGCTCCTGCCCGCGCTCGCAGCCGGGGCCCTTGCCGTGCTGGCGGAACTCGTCGGCCGTCGGTTCGAGCCTCTGGGACTGGTCCTGGCAATCGGCTGCACTGCCGTCGTGGGCTGGTCGCTCCTGGTCGTGCCTCGCTTCGTCCGCCCGATCCCCACGGATCGCGGCATCGACCTCGCCGTCCCGCGAAGCCTCGGATGGATCCTCGGCGGAACGGCCGTGGCCGTCGGATTCCTCGCCGGGGTTGCGCCGGCCCTCGATTCTTGAGGGGGGCGCTCGACGTGGCCGTTCGAGGTGCCCCGTTCGAGGTGCCAGACACCTCGTTACGCGGTCAGACACCTCGCTACGAGGTCACAGCCCGCGCAACGTCCCGGAATCCCGGGTGTTTCTGCGGGACGCACCGCCCGAACCCCTCAGCCGAGGAGCCCGTCGAGGTGGCGGAGCACCGCGAGCGCAGCCAGCCCCGCGGTCTCCGTCCGGAGCACCAGCGGACCCAGCGAGACGGGAATCCCTCCCGCCGCCCGCATCGCCTCGATCTCCTGGCGCGCCAGCCCGCCCTCCGGACCCACCACCAGCGCCACCGCTCCGTCCCCCGCCGCGCGGCCGAGCCGTTCGGCACGCTCCTCCTCGTCCAGGATCAGCAGCCGCGTCCCGGGACCGAGCGCCGCCACCGCCTCGTCCAGGGACCGCAGCGCCGCGACCTCCGGAACCTCGGCCCGACCCGACTGGCGCGCCGCCTCTTCCACGATCCGCTGCCACCTCGCACGCCGCGCTCCCTGCGCCTCGGGCCGCGGCCGCGACACCGACCGCTCCGTCAGCACCGGCCACACCGCCGAGACGCCCAGCTCCGTCGCCTTCTGCAGAACCAGCTCCAGCTTGTCGCCTTTCGGCAGCCCCTGGAGCAGCACCACCGTGCGTCCGACCGCCCCGCTGCGCTCCTCCCCGAGTCGCAGCACCGCCCCGTCCTCGTCCACCGTCTCAAGCGACGCCGCCCACGCCCGGCCGCGCCCGTCGAACACCTCGACCTTCTCGCCCGGAACCACCCGGGCAACTTTCACGTGACGCAGCGCCGCGCCATCGAGCCGGATGCGCTCGGGAGCCGGCGAGGGGACGTCGAGGCGAACCCGGAACATCGTCAGGACACGCGGAAGTCGAGCCGGATCCAGTCACCGATCCGCCCGCCACCGTCGGCCACCGCGCCGGCGCGCTCGAATGCCTCGCGCACCTCGTCCTCCTGGTGGATAAGCACCCCTGCGAGCACCAGCCGCCCCCGCGCATGTCCCACCAGCGCCGGCGCGAGCTCCACCAGCGTGTTGGCGAGGATGTTGGCCAGCACCAGGTCGAACCGTCCCTCCACCGCGTCCAGTGACGCCCCGGAGAGCTCCACGCCCGAGATCCCGTTCAGCGCGGCGTTCTCCTGCGCGAGCGTCACCGACATCGGGTCGTTGTCCACGCCCACCACCCGCCCCGCCCCGAGCTTCCGCGCCATCAGCGCGAGCACACCGCTCCCGGTCCCCACGTCCAGCACCGACGCGCCGGGGTGCGCGGCGCAGAACGCCTCCACCGCCGCCAGGCACAGCGCGGTCGTCGGATGATCTCCGGTGCCGAACGCCATCTTCGGCTCGATGGTGAGCGCCACCACTCCCTCCGGCGCGCTCTCCCACGGAGGCCCGACCCACAGCCGGCCGACCCGGGTGGAGCGGATGCGCGCGCGCCACGCCGTCGACCAGTCGGTGTCCGGCGCCTCCTCGAACGCGCCGCGCGCGACCGGCACCCGCTCCTGGACGTCGACCAGCGCGGCGTTCGCGGACGCTCGCTCGTCGAACCAGGCGACGACGATCGCCTCGCCCGGTGCGGGCCCGCGCACCCCTGGCATTGGCGGCGCCTCCCGGTCGCGGATCTCCAGGCCGGTGGCGCCTGCCTCCCAGAGGAGGTCCTCGACGCGCTCGGCCTCGGGCTCGGGCACGTCCAGGGTCAACGAGACCGCGCTCACCCGCGTCGGCCCGGGAGCTGGAGAGGAATCCAGGTGTCCGGTGTGCGGCTCTCGATGATCCGGAACAGCCCGCGGTGGACGTGCTGCTCGAAGTGCGGGCTCGCCCGGTGTGCCTCGAGCGCCTTCTCGTCGTCGTACTGCTCGTAGAGGAAGAAGCGGCGCGGCTCCTGGCGGCTGCGGTGGACCTGGTACATCCGGCAGCCGGGTTCCTGGAGGCTCGCCTCGGTCATCTTCGTGAAGAGATCGATCGCCTCCTCCTCGCGGTTGGGGAGGACGACGTAGGTCACCGCCACGCAGATCATCGTTCCGCTCCTCTCCGGAAGAGCACCCACGAGGCGAGCTTGCGATTCCGGGCCACCAGCCAGTAGCCCAGCTCGACCGCCCACACCAGCGGCGGAAGCGCGAGCACGCGTGCGAGGAGCGGGTATCCGGTGCGCGCGAGCACCCAGAGACACGCCTTCCCGGCGCGCAGCATCCGTCCCTCGGGCGTCAGGAGATGGACCGCCCGCGCACAGGCCGCCCGCAGCTCGGGCGTCATCGGTGGCGACGGTGCCTGCTGGTACGGGACGGTCTGGAACGTGTGGCCCGTGTCGCGGCGCTCGGCCCAGAGGACGCCCCGGCGGCAGAAGCCGCAGTCGCCGTCCCAGAGGAGGAGCGCCGGCGCGGTCACGGCCCCACCACCGCCACCACTGCCCGGTCGAGCTGGATGATCCGCCGCGCCACTCGCTGGATGTCGTCGGCGCTCACCGCCTGGATGTGCTCGTCGTAGTGCTCGAAGTTGTCCAGCCCGAGCCCGTACGCCCCATCGAGGGCGAGCAGCGCCGCGCGGGCCGCATTGCGCTGCAGACTGATCTCGTGCGTCCCCACCAGGTGAGCCTTCGCCCGGTCCAGCTCGGCGGGAGTCACCGGCTCGTCGAGCAGCTTGCGCAGCTCGGCTTCCATGCCGGCCTCGGCGGCCTCGCGCTTGTCCGGGCTCGTCCCGATGTAGACCGCGAAGTAGCCGGGGTCGATCCCCTCCACAGCCATGCTCGTCACGGTGTAGGCCATGCTTCGCTTGTCACGGAGCTCGGTGAAGAGGCGTCCACCCATGCCCGAGAGGACGGTGGAGAGCACCTCCAGCGCGTGCCGGTCCGGGTCGAAGAGGGTGAGCCCCTGGAAGCCCAGGACGACGTGCGCCTGCGCCCGGGCGAGCGTCCGGTGCACCCGGCGGCGCTCGGTCGGCGGCGAATCCAGCGGGACGTCGGGCAGGGGAGGAGCACCCTCACCTGCCGCGCCGAACAGCGTCCGCGTCTGCTCCCGGACCTCGGCGGCGTTCACGTCACCGATGACCGCGAGCACCATCCGTGACGGATCGTGGAACCGGCGATGGTGCGCGCGCAGCTGGTCCCCGGTGAGACGCTCCACCGTCACCCGCTCGCCGATCTGGGGCATCCGGAACGGGTGGCGCTCGAACAGCGCGCGGGAGAAGGCGTCGAACGCCAGGGACGACGGCCGGTCCTCGCGAGCGGCGATCTCCTGGAGCTGAAGGCTGCGCTCGCGCTCCAGCTCCTCCTCGGGAAACGCCGGATCGAGCAGACAGTCGGCGAAGAGGGTGAAGGCTCGGTCGAAGTGCCGCGAGAGCGCCTCGGCCCGCAGCGACACCGAGTTCCGCCCGCCGGCGCCGGAGATCGATCCCGCGCACGCGTCCATCACGTGCTGGATCTCCTCCGCCCCGAGCGCGCGGGTCCCACGGGTGAGCATCCGCGAGAGCATCGTGGTGATCCCGTTGTTCTCCTCGGTCTCGAAGCGGAGGCCGCCCACGAACGCCGCCCGGATCGCCACCAGCGGTGTGGCCCGCTCCTCGCGGAGGATGAGCGTGGCGCCGTTGGGAAGCTTCTCGACGGCGATTCGCCCCGCCTCGGGACCGGTTCCCTTCAGTCGGGGCATCGCCGCCGCGGGGACGGTCTGCGCACGCCGCGCGGGGGTGGTCACCCCGGGCTCACGCCGGGCCTCGTCGAGCGCCGCGTGCACCTCGGCTTCGGTCAGCTGCGCCCCGGCCGGAAGCAGCCCAGTCACCACCGCGGTGTCGAAGTCCAGGTAGCGCCGCGCCGCCTGCCAGACCGCATCCGGTGTCAGCGCAGCCACCCGCGCGTGGTACTTCTCCTCGGCCTCGTAGCCGCCGAGCGCCGTCTCGTAGTGGCCGAGCTTCCGCGCGAGGCCCTGCACCGTCTCGCGCGCGTAGACCGCCTCGCTCTCCACCAGCGCCTTGATGGTGGCCAGCTCCTCGTCGGTCGGGGGCGCGGCCGCGAGCTGGGCCAGCGTGCGCAGCGACTCGGTGAGCGCCGGCCGGACCTTCTCCCCGGGCAGCGTCATCCCCACGCCGAACAGCCCCGGGTCCACCGGCGTGTAGGCGTAGGCGCTGATCTCGTTCACCAGCCGGCCGTCGCGCTTCACCTGCCGGAAGAGGCGGCTGGTCTCCCCCTGCCCGGCGAGCATCGCCAGCACGTCGAGGGCCGGCACTTCCTCGTGGTTCGCGGCAGGAATGGCGAACGACACGTTCAGCCACGCCTCCTTCGCCTCGTCCGGCACGACGTGGATGCGCCGTCCCGTGCGGCTCAGCTCCTGAACGCGATGACGGGCCGGCGCGCGCGGTCGTCCCCAGTCACCGCCGAGCAGCTCCTCGGCCCACCTGCGGACCGAGTCGAGCGACACGTCGCCGACCGCGATGAGCGTCATCGCCTCGGGCGTGTAGTGCCGCCGGTAGAAGCCGAAAATGCGGTCGCGGGTCGTGGCGCGCACGCTCTCCGGCGTTCCCAGGACGGGGAGCCGGTAGGGGTGCACCTGGTAGCTCGCCGCGAACAGGTCGCGCGACGCCCGCCGGCCCGGCGTGTCGTCGGAGCGCTTGATCTCCTCGACCACGACCTCGCACTCGCGCGCGAGCTCGGTCGGGTCGAACCGCGGGAAGCGCACCGCGTCCGCGAGCACGTCCAGGCCTTCCCGTGCGAACTGGGAGGCCATCACCGTGTGGTACACGGTGTTGTCGAACGAGGTCCACGCATTGACCTCGCCGCCGTGGGCCTCGATGTCGCGGGCGATCTCCCCCGGCCCCCGGCGCTCGGTGCCCTTGAACAGCATGTGCTCGTGGAGGTGGGCCAGACCGGCCTCGTCCGGGCCCTCGTCGGCGCCACCCACGTTGACCCAGATCTGCCAGGCCACGACGTGCGCGGCCCCCTGGGGCTCGTGGAGGACTGTCAGGCCATTGTCGAGTCGGTGGCGGGTGGGCATGTGGGATGGTGGCCTTGTGGGGCTGGCGGCTTTTGGGGAAACCCCCGGAGGACAGGTAGTCTGCCCGTTCAGGCGATGCCCGGCGCACCGGAAGACGTCAATCCTCTTCAAGATCTGGACTTCGGCGACGAACCCCTCGCGCCGAAGGCTCCGGCAGCTCCGCCCCCCCGCCGTGCCCCCCCGCCCCCACAGCAGGCGGCCCCTCCGGGTCCCCCCGGCGCCCCCCCACCGCTGCCCCGGCGGTCCTCGGGCAACAAGCCGGCGGCCCCTGCCGCCCAGGGTGGGCAGCCGGCGACCGGCAGCGGGGGCCTCGCGCCGATCGCCCAGGTCCCCCCGGCCCTTCCCCGCCCCTCCGGGGACCCGTTCCAGGAGCCGCCCGAGCCGCGGCCTCCCCGGGGCATCGCCCTGGACGAGAAGCTCGAGTACTTCCGGTCGGTCCTCAAGCTGAAGGAGGAGACGCTCGGCCGGGCGCGGGGAGTCTACGAGCAGCGCGACCAGGAGGCCGCGCGGCTGCGCGAGGTGGCGACGGCGCTCAAGGCCCAGCTCGACGAGGTGCTGCCCCAGCTCGGCCAGCTCCGGTACCTCCCCGCGCGCCTGGAGCAGCTGCAGGCGGCGCTGGAACAGGAACGGCTCCGGGCGGATGGGGCCGAGGGCCAGTCCTCGCAGCTCGAGCAGCAGCTTTCCTCGAGCGAGGCCGATCGCCGCGACCTGGCACGTGCGCTGGCCGAGGTGGAGGCCGAGCTCCCCGGGGTGAAGTCCACGCTGGAGGACGAGAAGCTCGCCCGGGCTGCCCTCGCGGAGGAGCTGGTCACGGTCAAGGAGTCGCTCCAGGCCAGCGAGGAGAAGGCCCGGCAGCTCGAGGTGGAGAAGCTCGAGGCGATGGGCAGCCTGGACGCGGTCAACGGCCAGTACCAGGAGATGGCCGGCATCGCGGACCGGATGGAGCAGGACCTCCAGCGCCTGGCCCAGGAGGTGAGGACGCTCACCACCGAGCGTGACGCCGCGGTCGGCGAGAAGTCGCAGCTCCGCAGCGAGCTGGGAACGGTCAGTACCGAGGCGCACCAGCTCCGGAGCGATCTCGGCGGCGCGCGGCGGACGCTGACCGACCTCGAGGTGGAGCACGGCAGGAGCCGCTCCAGCGTCTCCGAGCTCGAG
>DASXGF010000221.1:0-5534 GCA_036489275.1 Myxococcaceae bacterium
AGATCGCTTCGATGCGGACCTCCTCCAGGCCTATCCGCCCGAGGCGGTGATCGTCCTGCCGGGCGGGACGTCCCACTTTCACTGGGCTCGCTCCGGCGAGTACGTCACCCAGGTGACCGCGGTCGGGCCACTGGGGATCGAGTACATCGACCCGAAGGACGATCCCCGGGCATCGAGGAGCGCCGAGAATGTCAGGCGGTGATCCAGCGATCCGAGCCGACGCGCAGGAGTGGCCGGTCCTCCACCGGACGGTGAAGGCCGGAGGGGTGACCCTCTTCTACCGCGAGGCAGGACCCCCGGACGGCCCGGTCCTGCTGCTCCTTCACGGGTTCCCGTCCTCCTCGCGGATGTTCGCCGGGCTCCTGCCTCGCGTCGCCGGTCCCTGGAGGCTCCTCGCGCCGGACTACCCCGGCTTCGGCCACTCCGACGCGCCTCCGCCGGAGTCCTTCCAGTACACGTTCGATCGGCTCGCCGAGTCGATGGATGCGTTCACCCGGGCGCTCGACATCACGGGGTACGCGCTCTACGTCCAGGACTACGGCGGACCGGTCGGGATGCGCCTGGCGGTCTCGCACCCCGAGCGAGTGACCGCGCTGGTCGTCCAGAACGCGGTCATGCACGACGAGGGTCTGGTGCCGGGGCTGTGGAATACCCGCCGGGCGTTCTGGGAGAACCGCGCCGCGCACGAGGCCGAGCTCCGCGCGAACTTCCTCTCCGAGGCCGCGACCAGGACCCGTCACGTCGGGCGCTCCCCGAACGTGGAGCGGTACGACCCCGACCTCTGGACCGACGAGCTCGCGTTCCTCTCCCGGCCCGGTCAGGACCGGATCCAGGCGGACCTCTTCTACGACTACCGCACCAACGTCGCGTCGTATCCGGCGTGGCAAGCCTGGCTGCGGCGGACCCGCCCGCCCCTGCTCGTCACCTGGGGGCGGTGGGATCCCTCGTTCGCGGTCGACGAGGTCGAGGCGCTGCGGCGCGACCACCCGGGGGCCGAGATGCACGTCCTCGACGCGGGGCACTTCGCGCTCGACGAGGCGACGCCGCAGATTGCACACCTGCTTCGAGCGTTCCTCGACCGGGTCATTTCGCGCTGAGCAGCCCTCGCAGGGATTCAGGAGGACCGCGTGAGACCTTCCGTCCCAACGCTCTGGAGCTTCAATGGCGGCTACGTCGATACGGCCGGATTCCTGGCCCTCCATGGCCTCTTCACGTCCCACGTCACCGGAAACTTCGTGACCTTCGGCGCGGCATTTGCGCAGGGGACCTCCGGCGGGGTCGCAAAGCTCCTCGCGCTACCCGTGTTCTGCGGCGTGATCGTGCTCACGAGGACGCTCGCTCACCGGTTGCCCTGGCCGGGACGGCCGATCCTCGAGTCGGCCATCGTCCTGAAGGTCCTGCTGCTGACGTCGGCGGCAGCCTTTGCCCTCGCCTGGGGACCCTTCGCAAGCGGAGATGGCCCGACCGCCCTCCTCACGGGCATGACTCTGGTCGCCGCGATGGCGATCCAGAACGCGGCGAGCCGGGTTCATCTGCCCAAGGCTCCGCCGACGACGATCATGACCGGAACGTCCACGCAGCTCATGCTCGACATCGCGGATCTCGCCACGGGCGTCCTCACCCCCGCGGAACGCGCCGTCGTCTTGCCCCGGATCCGGGCGATGGCGGTCGCCGTGACCTCGTTCGCGTTCGGGTGTGTGGCCGCTGCTCTTCTGTTCATGAGATTCGAGATGAAGGTGTTTCTCCTTCCACCGCTCGTCGCGGCGGTCTCGCTCCTCGCGGTGCTCAAGGAGGGACCGCGGTCAGGCACCGAGCGCGAGACCGCGTAGGCTCCGGACCAGGTCATCGACGAGCGGCGAGTCCACGGCCTCGGGCGCGATCAGGGCGCGGACCACGAGGCGCGGTAGGCGCGGGCGGACGTCGACCTCTTCGAGGGTCCCGTCCTTCAATTCCTGCTCGACGGCGTGTGCCGGCAAGAGTCCGAGCGCAGTCCCCCCGGCGAGAATCCCTCGCTTCACCCCCTCGACGTTCCCCAGCGTCTGAGTCCTGGGAGGCGGAAGTCCGGCGGCCTCGAAATATTGCTGCAAGAGCCGGGCGTACGGGCCGCCCGCGTCGCTCATGAGGAAGTCACTGCGGCGAAGCTGATCGGGCGACGGGCGCTGCCGGACGAGCGGATGTTTTGGCGCCGCCAGCACCGCGAGGCGCGCCGTCGTCAGGAGGGAGGCGTCCTCGCCGGCACCCCGACGGGGCTCGCCTTCGAGCAGCAAGCCCAGCTGGCTCTGGCCAGCCCCGATGCTCTCCCGGATCTCCTCACAGGTGCCGGTGATCACCTCCAGATGGACCTTCGGCCAGCGCTCACGCAAGGCCGCGAGACGAGGCGGCAACACGTACGCATTGAGTGACTCGACCGCCGCCACCACCAGGGTCGCGTTCACGTCGGTGGACACCCGGGCGAGCTCGGCGAGGAGCTGGCTCGTGAGCGTCAGGATGCTCCGTGCGCGGGGAACCAGGGCCTCGCCGGTCGGGGTCAACGTCGAGCCCCGGGCCGCCTTGCGGAAGAGCGCAGTGCCGACGGCGCGCTCCAGCGAGCTCAGCGTCTCGGAGACGGTGGACTGCGACAGCCCCAGCGACCGCGCGGCGCGGGTATGGCCTCCCAGCTGGGCCACGGCCAGGAAGACACGCAAATGGCGAAGCTCGAGTTCCGGCTTCACGCCGACCTCTTACCATCGGCGCGGCCGATGCGTCCCATCGGAGCTTTGGACCACGGCCCCCGGGCACGAGGCTCGGTGCTCCCATGGAGATCTCACCAAGACCGGAGGTCCTGCTGGTCCTCGACGTTCAGCAGGGGTTCGACGACCCGACGTGGGGGAGGCGGAACAACCCGGGGATGGAGGCGTGCGTTGCCGAGCTGCTCGAAGTCTGGCGCTCCAGTAACCGTCCGGTCATCCACCTGAAGCACATGTCGACCGAGCGCGCCTCTCCCCTGCGCCCCGACCAGCCCGGAAACGACTTCAAGGCCGAGGCGATGCCCGCACGTGGCGAGCGCGTCATCGAGAAGCGCGTCCACAGCGGCTTCATCGGGACCAGGCTCGAGGAGGAGCTTCGGGCCGCCGGGCACGACACGCTGGTCATCGTCGGACTGACGACCAACCACTGCGTCTCGACGACGGCGCGCATGGCGGCGAATCTGGGGTTCGACACCTGGGTCGTCTCCGACGCGACGGCCGCATTCGACCGGGTGGGACCGGATGGAATCCGGTACCCGGCGGAGCTGGTGCACGCCGTCGCCCTGTCCGATCTCCACGGAGAGTTCGCTCGGATCGTCGACACCGAATCCGTGCTCTCGGTCATCGAGCCCCCACCCCGCCACTTCTGGGTGCGACGATGAAGACGGCCACACGCAGCGTCCTCCCATTGGCGCTCCTCGCGCTCGCGTCGTGCACGGCCCCCGCTGCTGCCCCTGCGGGGAAGCCCCCGGATGTCGATCGCAAGATCGACCCCTGCACCGACTTCGACGCGTACGCGAACGGCCCATGGCGGGCAGCGAATCCCATCCCGGCCCAGGAGTCCCGATGGGGCCGGCGCGCGGAGTCCCGCGAGACGAACCGACGGCAGGTCCAGGAGCTGCTGCAAGAATTCTCGACCCGCGACGATCTTCCGCGGGGAAGCATCGAGCGGCTCCTCGCCGATCACTACGCGTCCTGCATGGACGAGGCGAAGATCGAGGCGCTCGGCGTCACGCCGCTGGCCCCGTTGCTCGCCGACATCGATGCCATCCGGAGCCGGGCCGATCTTCAGCGGAGCATCCGGCGTCTGCATGCCCTGGCCATTCCGGTCGGGTTCGGGCTCGCCGGCGCGATGGACTACCACGAGCCCGAGCATTTCATCGCGAACGTCTCGCCAGGCGGGCTCGGGCTGACCAGCCGGGACGCGTATCTCCGGGACGAGCCGCCGGCCGTGGAAGCCCGCGAGCGGTACCGGGCGCGCGTCGCGCAGCTCCTGACGCTGGCGGGCTCGCCAGACGTCGCGGCCCGGGAGTCGTCCGTTGCCATCCTCGGTCTCGAGAAGCGCCTCGCCGAGGCCTCTCTCGACGCCAGGGCCTCGGCCGATCCGGCCGCGACCGACCATCGGGTGACCTTCTCACAGCTCCAGCAGCTCGCCCCGAACGTCGACTGGAGCGCCTACTTCGCGGAGGCCGGGCTTCCCCGGGTCGACCTCAACGTCGAGCAGCCGAACCTCCTCCGCCGGCTCGACGTGGAGATTCGCGAGACCCCGCTTCCGGTCTGGAAGGCGTATCTCCGCTGGAAGTTCCTCGATTCCGCATCTCCCTTCCTTCCGAAGTCCTTTGCCGACGG
This sequence comes from Myxococcaceae bacterium, assembly GCA_036489275.1. Lineage (GTDB taxonomy): Bacteria > Myxococcota > Myxococcia > Myxococcales > Myxococcaceae > RPRB01. The sequence continues at coordinate 4,356 of DASXGF010000221.1, forward strand.
CTCCGAGACGACTCCACGGTCCCGGCGCTGCCTGGAGTCGACGGAGAGCCTGTTCGGGGACGCGCTGGGACGAAAGTACGTCGAGCGGCACTTCCCGCCCGCCGCCAAGGCCAGGTTGCAGGAGATGATCCGAGCGATGCAGACGGTCCTCAAGGACGACATCGCAGGCTCGGAGTGGATGCGTCCCGAGACCCGGAAGACGGCGCTCGAGAAGCTCGAGGGGTACGACGTGCAGGTCGGGTATCCCGAGCAATGGAAGGACTACTCGGGGGTCGAGGTTCGCCGCGACGCACTCTGGGCGAATGTCGCCGCGGGCCGGAGGTTCAACGTCGACGCGGACCGGAAGCGGATCGGCAAGCCCACCGAGCGCGATCTCTGGCAGCTGCCACCGTCCTCACCCGGCGCCTACATCGATGTCCAGCTCAACCAGATGGTGCTGCCCGCGGGGTTCCTCCAGCCACCGGCCTTCGGGCTCGCCCAGTCCGATGCCGAGAACTACGGCGCGATCGGCTCGAGCATCGCTCACGACCTGACCCACGCCATCGACGCCGGCGGATCCGAGCTCGACCTCCACGGTCGGCCCCGGCCCTGGTGGACCGAGGCGGACCGCCAGGAGTTCCAGGCGCGCGGTCGGTGCGTATCCGAGCAGTTCGAGGGCTACTTCATCGAGCCGGGCGTCCACCACAAGGGCAGCCTGGTGCTCAGCGAGGCCATCGGGGACCTGGCCGGCGTCCGTGTGGCCTTCGTCGCGTTCCGGCAGTCGCTGGCGAAGCATCCCATGCCGACACGTGTCGGCCCGACACCCGAGCAGCGGTTCTTCATCGCCTTCGGTCAGATGCGCGGCGATGCCATGCGGCTCGAGGCGCAGCGCCAGCTGCTGGCGACGGATCCGCATCCGGCCCCGAAGTTCCGGGTGGTGGGGACGCTCTCGAATCTTCCCGAGTTCCAGCGGGCCTTCTCCTGCCCCGCCGGAGCCGAGATGGTGCGCCCACCCGAGAAGCGCTGCGCGGTGGTCTGGTAGTCGAATCGCCCGCGGCCGACTCGTTTTCTGCTGGAACGAGGCTGAGCTCGAAGGGTCGAGTCAGTGCCTCGGGCCTTCCGGTGCCCCGGTCGTGTTGGAGAAATGACAGATGACGCGTCTCTGGCGACAGAACGAGCCATCGAGTCCCGAACCCGAAT
>DASXGF010000311.1:0-5241 GCA_036489275.1 Myxococcaceae bacterium
GGCATGGGCTGCGGCGATTCATGTGATGGCCAGGCCCGGGTGAAGGTCTATAGGCGGCTGATCGGGGTGCGTTGCGTCGCCGACCTGGTGGGGCAGATTCAGTGCAGCGACTGGGTGATGGACGGCGGCGTGGTCGCCTCCGCCGAGAACTGCTACGACTGAGAGCCCAGCTTCAGCGACCCGGAGCGCTGGCCCGCCTCAGTTGGACTCGAGGAGCGAGAAGGCCTCGTGGACCGCGTCGGGGAAGATCTCGTGGTCCCCGGGGAACTCGCGGTACACCACCCAGTCCCCGTTGGCCCGGAGCGCGGGGACGATGGCCCGACTCGACTGGCCGATGGGGACGACGCTGTCCACCGTGCCGTGGACCACCATGAACCGCGGCTTGCCCACCCGTCCGGCCACCTCCATCCCGGTGGGTGAGAAGGCGAAGAGCCAGCGGAACAGGTCCCCGTTCGACGGTCCGATGGAGAGCGTGAAGGTGGCTCCGGCGGAGAAGCCGCCGAGCGCGATGCGGGCGGGGTCGATCGGGACGCGCCGGAAGGTCTCGTCCAGCGCCTCGTCCAGGAAGGCCCGGTCCGCGCCAAAGTCGCCGTGCGCGAAGTCCCAGCTCCAGAGGCGACTGTCGGGCATCACGACTGCCACCTGGCGCTCCTCGGCGTCGCTCTTGACGGCCTCCCACATCCTGGCGGCCTCGCTGCCAGCCCCGTGGAGCATCACCAGCAAGGGCACCCGCCGGGTGTTCGCCGCCTGCGGAATGTAGAGGAGACCATCCCGGGGAGAGCCGAGCCCGAGCGGGAAGAGTCCCGGCTGGCCCTGCCTGAACTTCGCCTCGGGTCGGGCGTGGAGCCGCGCGGACTCCGGGGGTGTCCCGGGGGTGATGCGCACGTTGGCAGGCGGAGCGGTCGCGCAACCGGCCAGGAGCAGGACCACCAGGAACCGGGACACTGCCCACCAGTGCACCACGTTCCGGGCCGGACGGGGGACGCGGCTCCCGGCTGTCCGGCCCCCGCTCGCTGCCCGCATCGACGAGCGGAGCGGCCCGGAAATGGCTAGATCTCCCCCTGTGGCAGCCCCCGGGCTGCCCGCGGGAGAGCGCCTCTGAAAGACCTGCACGGGAACACCCTCGGCCTCAAGCCCAGCGAGCTCCAGCAACTCCGCAACACGTACCGCCGTCGGGTCTCTCCGCACGAGATCGTCAGCCCCGAGCTGGCCCGGCACCTCACGGAGCTGTCCGTCCAGACGAACCGCCAGATCGGCGTCCTGCTGAACCGCAAGGGCGAGGTCGAGCAGGTGGTGGTGGGCAACGCGCACAAGCTCGAGCTCCCCGACATCGGCCGCGCCCGCGCCGGGCAGGTCCGCCTCCGTGGACTCCGGCTGGTGCACACCCACCTCAAGTCCGAGCCGCTCACCCGCGACGACCTGACCGACCTGGCGCTGCTCCGGCTGGATCTGGTGGCCGCGATCGGCGTGCGCCCGGACGGGCTGCCCGGAGTTCTCCACTTCGGCCACCTGGTCCCGGCCAACGGCGACGGCAGCTACTGGCGCACCGAGACGCTGGCCTCCGTGCACGGGCCACAACCGGATCTGGCCGCGACGCTGGGCGCCCTCGAGGACGAGCTCGCCCAGGACACCGCGGGGCGCCGGGTCGCGGGGCGCGAGCGGGCGGTGCTGGTGGGCGTGGCGCTCGATGGACAGCGCAGCCGTGCCGAGGCCTCGCTCACCGAGCTGCGGGAGCTGGCGCACACCGCCGGCGTCGAGGTGCTCGACTCGGTGCTGCAGATGCGCCGCGAGCCGGACCCGCGCTACCTCGTCGGCCGCGGAAAGCTCGAGGAGCTGAACCTGCGCTCGATGCAGCTGGGAGCGGACCTCCTGGTCTTCGACCGCAACCTCAGCCCGTCCCAGAGCCGCCACATCGCCGAGGAGACCAGCCTCAAGGTGCTGGACCGGGCCCAGCTCATCCTCGACATCTTCGCCCAGCGCGCTCGGAGCGCGGACGGCAAGCTGCAAGTCGAGCTCGCCCAGCTGAAGTACCTCCTGCCCCGTCTGGCCCAGAGCGACGACTCGCTCTCGCGCCTCGCCGGCGGCATCGGCGGCCGCGGACCCGGCGAGACGAAGCTGGAGATCGACCGCCGGCGGGTGCGCGACCGGATCACCCACCTCGAGCGCCGCATCGAGCACCTCTCGCGCGAGCGTCAGGTGCGCCGCGGGAGGAGGGAACGGCGCGAGCTGCCCGTCATCTCCATCGTCGGCTACACCAACGCCGGGAAGTCCACGCTGCTCAACGCGCTCACCCACAGCGACGTCGTGGCGGAGGACAAGCTCTTCGCGACGCTCGATCCCACCAGCCGGCGCCTGAGGTTCCCGGAGGAGCGCGAGGTCATCATCACCGACACGGTGGGCTTCATCCGCGACCTCCCGCCAGATCTGGTGAACGCCTTCCGCGCCACGCTGGAAGAGCTGGACGACGCCTCGCTCCTCCTGCACGTGGTGGACGCCTCCGACCCCGCGCACGACGCGCAGGTGGAAGCGGTGGAGCAGATCCTCGAGACACTGGGGCTCCTCTCCAAGCCGCGCATCCTGGTGTGGAACAAGGCGGACCGGATGGACCCGGAGCTCGTCCGGACGCTGGTCCGCACGCGGGGAGGCGTGGCGATCAGCGCGGCCACGGGGACCGGCCTCCAGTCCCTCCTCCACAAGGCCGACCGGACGCTCTTCGCCGAGGGAGCCTCGGTGGAGCTCGGGGCGCTCGTGGCGCCCCTCCGGCACCCGGCCTCCGACGAGGCCGGAGCGGACGCCGAGCCGTCCCCGGGAGCCGCCGCGGTCGGCAGCTGAGCCGGAGCGCCGCGCTGCGGCACGCCGTCCAACTCCGCGGAAATCCACTGGTCCCCTGCTTCTCATGCTGGGTCAGCCCCCCAGCCACGCAGACGCATTCTTGTTGCAAGAGGCTCTCAGTGGAGGAATCCGTTGCTCTCACACCGGCAACGGTCGAGATTCGGCGCCCTCGTTCGTGGCAGGCCAACCCAAACCGCGGGGTCTGGAATGACGTGGACTCAGAATTACGCGCCGCTCGGGAACATCTTCCTGTCGGCGCTGGTCGCAGCGCTACCAGTCATCGTCTTGCTGGGATCGCTGGCCTTCTTCCACGTCAAGGCGCACATCGCGGCTCTTCTCGGCCTCGCCACGGCGCTCCTCGTCGCGTTCCTCGTCTACAAGATGCCGGGGTCGATGGCGATCGCCGCGGCGATCAACGGGGCGGCCTTCGGACTCATGCCCATCGGCTGGATCGTCCTCAACGCCATCTTCGTCTACGACATCACCGTCGGCACCGGGCAGTTCGAGGTGGTGAAGGACAGCATCGCCAACCTCGCCTCTGACCGGCGAATCCAGCTTCTCCTCATCGGCTTCTCCTTCGGCGCCTTCATCGAGGGCGCGGCCGGGTTCGGCACGCCGGTGGCCATCTGCGGAGCGATGCTGATCGGCCTCGGGTTCAGGCCGCTCGCCGCCGCCGGTCTGGCCCTCATCGGAAACACCGCTCCGGTGGCCTTCGGCGCCCTGGGCACGCCGGTCATCACCCTCGCCTCGGTCACCGGGCTGCCGGTGGACAAGCTGTCGGCGATGGTCGGCCGTCAGCTGCCCTTCTTCTCGGTCATCGTCCCCTTCTGGCTCATCTGGGCCATGGCCGGCTTCGCCGGGATGGTGGAGATCTGGCCGGCCTGCCTGGTGGCGGGCATCTTCTTCGCCGTCCCCCAGTTCATCGTCAGCAACTTCGTCGGCCCGGCGCTGGTGGACATCATCGCCTCGGCGGTGAGCATCGGCGCGACCTACGTCCTCTTGAAGTTCTGGCAGCCGCAGAAGAACTGGCGGTTCCCGGGGGAGGACGAGGGCAGGGGCGCCGGACAAAAGGTGCCCAGCGCCGCCGCGGCCTGGAAGGCGTGGATGCCGTGGATCATCCTCTCGGTGATCGTCTTCATCTGGGGCACGGTGTCGGTGAAGACGTGGCTCAACGGCATCTCCGCGCCGAAGTGGCCGATGCCGAACCTGCACAACCTGGTGCTGAAGGCTCCGCCGATCGCCGTCAAGCCGACTCCCGAGGCCGCGGTCTACGTCTTCAACTGGCTCTCGGCGACCGGCACGGCCCTTCTCGTCACGGGCATCATCTCCGGGCTCATTCTGGGGCTCAGCCCGGGGAAGCTGGTGAAGGTCTACCTGAACACGTTGAACCGGGTGAAGTACTCGCTCCTCACCATCGCCGCGATGCTGGCCCTCGGCTTCACCACCCGCTACTCGGGCTCGGACGCCAGCATGGGCCTGGCCTTCGCGGCCACGGGGGTCATCTTCCCATTCTTCTCGGCGATGCTCGGCTGGCTGGGCGTGGCCCTGACCGGGAGCGACACCTCGTCCAACGTGCTGTTCGGTAACTTGCAGAAGATCTCCGCGCAGCAGCTGGGCCTCAACCCGATCCTCACCGCCGCGAGTAACAGCTCCGGCGGTGTCATGGGGAAGATGATCGACGCCCAGAGCATCGTCGTGGCCGGCGTGGCCACCGGGCAGCAAGGCGAGGAGGGCAACATCCTCCGCTACGTCTTCTTCCACAGCCTGGCGCTGGCGGCGATGGTCGGTATCCTGGTCATGCTCCAGGCCTACGTCTTCCCGGGGATGATTCCGCCGTACCCTTGAGGTACACCCTGGGGCCACCATGGCCCTGACCGTCCTCACCACTGCTCCCGAGGGCGCCGAGAAGGTCCTTTCTCGGGATGCCCTTGCCTTCCTCGAATCGCTCCACCGCCGGTTCGACAGCCGGCGGCAGGAGCTGCTCGCCACGCGGGCCGAGCGGCAGAAAGCGTTCGACCGCGGCGAGATGCCGGACTTCCTTCCGTCGACGAAGAGCGTCCGCGGCGGCGACTGGAAGGTCGCGCCCACCCCGAAGGATCTCCAGCGGCGTCACGTGGAGATCACCGGGCCCACCGAGCGGAAGATGATGATCAACGCCCTCAACTCGGGGGCGGACGTCTTTATGGCCGACTTCGAGGACTCGCTCTCGCCCTCCTGGCGGAACGTGGTCCTGGGCCAGCAGAACTGCATCGACTCGGTCCGGCGAACCATCTCCCTCGAGACCGGGGGGAAGAAGTACCGGCTGAACGACAAGACGGCGGTGCTCCTGCTGCGGCCGCGCGGCTGGCACCTCCCGGAGAAGCACGTCACGGTGGACGGCACGCCGATCAGCGGCAGCCTCTTCGACTT
>DASXGF010000442.1:0-3222 GCA_036489275.1 Myxococcaceae bacterium
GCGTCGGCGAGAGCGGGCGCGGCGAGCCACAGGACGACCAGCGCCAGGGGAATGATTCCGGGAGCCAGGGGTCCGGGCTGTTCGCGGGAGAGAACCCAGATCAGCAGGGCCGCGCTACCGCAAGCAACCACGGGGCTGGCCCACATCTGCCGCCAGGCCCGTCCCCTTCTCGAGCCCTCCGCGTGCGACGAGGTCTGCCAGTCGAGCAGGTGACGCCGCGAGACCCCCACCCGCCACAGGGTCCGGGCGATGGCGTCGAGGGAGATCCAGGCCTGATGGGGAAGGAAGACCAGCGCCAGCGCGAACTGCCGCGCGCTGGCCAGCGCGTCCTGGCCGAGCGCGCCGTAGTAGGACCGCCAGGACTTGTCGATGGGAGGGTGCAGCGCGGCCAGGAGGAGCGTGACCACCCAGGGCGCGGCGACGGCGAGCACGCCGAGTACCGTCCACCGCCCGACCGCGTGGGGAAATTCCGCCCATCCCACGATCCAGAAGGCGAGCAGCGCCAGCTCGAGGAGACTCCGCCTCAGGTTGTCGAGCAGTTTCCAGCGGGCGAGCAGGGGAAGCGGATTGGCCTCCGGCCCCCTCGGGCCGGGCACCGTGGGCGTGAGCCAGCGGAGCAGTTGCCAGTCGCCACGGATCCATCGGTGCTTTCGCCGGGTCCAGGTCAGGTAGCTCGAAGGGAAGTCGTCGAAGACCTCGATGTCGGTCGCGAGTCCGGCGCGAGCGAAGGCGCCTTCGATGAGGTCGTGCGAGAGCAGGGCATTCTCGGGGAAACGGCCGCGGGTCGCCCGCTCGAACGCGTCGACGTCGTAGATGCCCTTGCCGGTGAAGCTGCCCTCTGCGTACAGGTCCTGGTACAGGTCGGACACCGCCGTGGTGTACGGATCGACGCCGGGGGTGCCCGAGGCGATGGTGGCGAAGAGCGTCCGGTTGGCGCTGGGCAGGGACACGCCGACGCGCGGCTGCAGAATTCCATAGCCGCGAACGATTCGACCACGCGCCTCGTCCCAGACCGGGTGGTTGAGCGGGTGGGCCATCGCACCGATCAGCTCCGGTGCCTCGTCGGGCGGAAGGACGGTGTCTGCGTCGAGGGTGATCACGTACCGCACACGTTGCAGGGCTGCGAGCGGGCCGACCACGACGGGGAAGCCATCGGGAGGGCCACCCAGCAGCAGCTGGTTCAGCTCGGCGAGCTTCCCGCGCTTGCGCTCCCATCCCATCCACACGCCCTGGGCGGCGTTCCATCGGCGTGAGCGATGAAGAAGGTGGAACGGGGCGTCGTCGTTCTCGCCGTAGCGCAGGTTGAGCGCCTCGACCCCGCGCACCGCGGCGTCGATGATGGCGGCGTCGTCCTTCGTATGCTCGGTCGGCGAATCGGTGAAGTCGCTCAACAAGACGAAGTGGAGATGCGCTTCCCGGTTGGCCAGGTACTGAACCTCGAGGTTCTCCAGCGCGTGCTCGACCGACGGGACGTCCTCGAACAGGGTGGGGACCACCACAGCTGTCCGGTACTCCGGCGGAACGCCGCCCTGTTTCACGAAGTCGAGCTTGGGCAGACGGGTGGGCAGGAGAACGGTCGTCGCCAGTTGCTGGAACAGATTGAGACCGATCTCGTGCGCGGGGAGCAGGCCGAGTACGAGGACCACTGGCCACGCCGTCCGGACCTCCGCTCCGACCAGCCAGAGGAGACCGGCCAGTGCGAGGCAGGTGCCGACAAACATCCCGCCGCCGAGGACCACCGAGGGTGACCGCCTCATCCAGCGAGTGAGGCGCTCGCCGAGCGACGGCTGGTATCCGATCGCCGCCTCCAGCAGCGACCGCCCGGAGTCCACCAGGAGGTAGAAGCCGACGTGGGCCTGCCGCGGGTCGGCCGGCTTGCTGCCACGGGCCGCCGCGGCGAGATCCACGGCGCGCCTCGCGACCGCCACCTCCTCCAGCCGTGCGCGCCTGGCCAGGCGTTCGATGGCGTGGCGGTACTGGTCCCGGGAGTCGAAGGTCATCCGCGAGTAGACGTCGGAATCGTCGCTCCGGAGCGTGGCCTCGAGCACGCTCTGGCTCTCGACGAACGCTGGCCAGTCAGTCCCGGCGACTGTGCGAAGGCTGACGATGCTGTTGGCCATCGTCACCTGGGTGAGCGCCAGCCGTTGCCTCGTCGCTCCCGTCGCGTCGTCGGGACCGAAGCCGGCCTCGAGCAGCCACTGCTCGAGCCAGGCGCTCGCGGTTCGGCTCACCCCGGAGACCCTGGTCTGCTGCTGGAGGCGCGCCACGAACTCCGCTCCGAGGGGTGGGTGCTCCGAATCGAGACGACCGAAGGCCTCGGAGAGCTGGAGCGGACCCTCCTCGTCCGCTTGCTGGATACGCGCGGCCCAGATGTCCGCGGTCTCCATGGCGTCCAGCCGCTGCACGGTCCGGAGGGTCATTCGCCGGACGTTCTCCACCAGGCCCAGGCGGAGCATGGCTGGAAGTGCCCACAGCTCCCCGATGCTCAGCGGGCTGACGGCCTGGAATGCGGTGGTGAAGCGCCCCAGGTTCTCGAGGTCGATGCGTCCCTCGGAGTGTGAGATGAGCGCGATGGCCAGCTCGTACACGCGCGGATGTCCGGTGAGCGGACCGGAGGAGAGCTCGGGCAGCTCGCGGTAGAAGCCGCGGGGAAGGCTCTCGCGGATCTCGGCCACGTGGTCTCGGACCACGTAGAAGTTGTCGAGGAGCCACTCGCCAGCCGGCCCGACGTCGGTGCGAGTGGCGGCCGCATCGATCTGCGCACGCGCCTCCTCGAGGAGGTGCATGGTCGCGTCGAGGCGGTCGAGGAGTCGCGCCGAGCGGATCCGCGACGGAGGTCGAACCCGCTGCCCTCGGGCGACCGTGCTTGCATGGTCCGAGAGCCCATCTGCGCCGAGAAGGTCCCCGCGGATGGGCCCGCCGAGGAACTCGTCACCTGCCCTGCCAGGACGAAATAGCCGAAACACGGACCTCCGGAAGCGTTGCCGCGGCCGCCGGTTCGATTGCTCGGTGACCAGTGCCTTGCGCTGGGCGGGTTATACCCGTCCTACGTCTCTTCGCCTCTGCCGAGTTCGTGGACGGCGCGAAGGTCATGAGGCATACATCCAGGCATCGAACGGGGTCGTCCACGCGATCGATTCCTTGAGCCTGCCGAACCGCCATCGGAGATCTCCCGTCTGGTCGGTGCGGAACGCCCACCCTTCCCGTCGGACCGCACGCCGA
>DASXGF010000378.1:0-6621 GCA_036489275.1 Myxococcaceae bacterium
CAAGGGGGCGATCGAGACGCTGTCGTCCGCGGTGTCGCTCGGCGATCGGCGGCCGGTCACCCTCGTGGCGCTCGGAGGGGCGCAGATCGCGAGCGAGGCGAACGCGGCCGCGGAGCGGACCTTCGCCCAGCTGTTCGAGCAGCGCGGAGCGGCGCTCGATGCCTACCAGCTCGCATGCGCCCAGGGCCGTCAGGGCAAGGTGGACGCCGCGATCGCCTCGCTCGACAAGGCGGTCGCCCTCGGCTTTCACGATCAGGGTCTCGCCGACGGCGACCCGGACCTGAACGGCGTGCGCGTCGATCCGCGATACGCCCGGCTCTTCGCTCACAACCAGTAGGTCAGCGCTCAGCCCTTTCGCCCGAACAGACCGGTCAGCGTGCCCTGGGCGAGCACGTGCCCCCGGATGAGGAAGCGGAACTTGGCGTACGTCGTCCGCTCGTCGCCGCCTTCCACCCGCGGGACGTCCAGCGCGTAGACGGTGAACTGGTAGCGATGGGCCGGGTCTCCCGGCGGCGGCGCCATGCCGCCGTAGGCGCTCTCGCCGTAGTCGGTGAAGCCGAACACCGCCCCCTTCGGCGCGTTCCCCGTCGCCCCCGCGCCCGCAGGCAGGCTCCTCAGCTCCGGCCCGAGGTTGAACAGCACCCAGTGCGTGAAGCCGACCGTGGTCGGAGCATCCGGGTCGTGGCAGGTGATGGCGAGGCTCTTCGTCCCCGAGGGCGGCGCGTCCCACGACAGATCGGGGCTGATGTTCTGGCCGCCCACGCCGCTGTACACGGCGCTCATCGGGATGGGCTTGCCCTCCTGGACGACCTGACTCTGGACCTTCAGCGTGGCGGGACCGGCCATGGTGACTCCTCCTGACGCGCACCTTCCACCCGCCCGCGCCCGCCCGGGCGCTGTGCAGCAGAGGTGGCCGTGAGACACTACGCCGCCGACCCGTTGCATGCTCGCCCTCTCTCCTGCTCCTCCCGAGGTTCCCGGTCCGGACGGCCTCCCGCCGTTCGGCGCCTACGCCGGCGAGCTGGGGCCGGTGGACCTCGACCGGCTCGCGCCGCCCCACGCGCTGCCCGCCTGGGTGCGCCGGCTCCGGCGGAAGCGCTGGCACTACGCGCTCTACACGACACCCGAGGTGATCGCCGTCATGGCCATCGCCGAGATGGGCTATGCGGCGAACGCGTTCTTCGCCGCGGTGGACCTCCGTGAGAAGCAGCCCCTCCTCGACGAGACGCTGCTCGGGCTGCCGGCCCCGCTGACCAGGGTCTCCGACTCCATGTCGCGCGGGCTCGACGCGCGCTTCCGCGTTCCCGGCGCGCGGTTCCTGTTCACTCGCCCGCCCGGCTCGGACCGCTACCACCACTCGGTGGAGATCTCGGCGCTGCGGCGGCCGAGAGCCGGGCGGGTGAAGCTCGAGGGGGAGGCGCTCGTCACCGGCGCACCGCCGTCGTTCGCTCTGGTCGCCCCGGTCCCCGCACAGCCGCGCCGGGAAGGAGACGACTCCCCGTTGCGTCGCGAGGGGGTCAACGTCACCCAGAAGTCGGTGGGGCTCCTCGCGGCGGGGCGGCTCGAGGTGGGGCGCCGTCGTTACGCGCTCGACGGCGGGGTGGTGGGGCTCGACTCGACGCACGGGTATCTCGCACGGCACACCCACTGGAACTGGGCCATGGGATGCGGGCGCCGTGAGGACGGAACGCCGCTCGGGTTCAACCTGGTGGCCGGTTTCAACGAGGTGGGCGAGGGGAGCGCCGGGGAGAACGTGCTCTTCCTCGGCGACCAGGTCGAGCCGGTGGGCCCGGCCACCTTCCGCTTCAACCCGACGGATCCGCTCGATCCCTGGCAGATCTCGACGCGGGACGGGAAGGTCGCGGTCACCTTCCGGCCGCTTCACGCCCATCGCGACGTGCGAGATCTGCTGGTGATCCGGAGCCGGTTCGTTCAGCCGCTCGGCTTCTTCGCCGGGCGGCTGCGGATTCGCGGACAGGAAATCTCCCTCGCCGAGCTCCCAGGGGTCACCGAGGACCAGGACATGCTCTGGTGAGTGATTCGGCGACGGTCGTCGAGTGTTGCGCGGTAGGATCTCCGGGCCGGCGCCGTGCCGGCATGGACGCGCCAGCGGGGGGGGCGGCGCCAGAGGGGAGATCTCCAGTGCGCAAGATGATCGCAGTGATGGCCCTGACCGCCGCAGCGTTGCTCCCGTGGGTCGTCGAGGCGAAGGGCGGAGGAAAGGCAGTCGTCATCCCCGCCGCCGACCTCAAGTGGAAGGACGCCGGGCCCGACAGCCCGGGCGTGCAGTACGCAGCCGTGGCCGGTGACCCGATGAAGGGTGCGGGCAAGTTCTTCGTGAAGCTCCCGTCCGGCTTCTCGGCCGGGCTGCACCACCACACGGCGGACCACTCCGGAGTCGTCGTCTCGGGAACGCTCGTCCAGAACGTCGACGGCCAGGACATGACGCTGCCCGCGGGCTCGTACCTGTCCTACACGGGGAAGAAGCAGCACACCACCAAGTGCACCGATGCCGCTGGATGCCTCCTGTTCGTCGACGCCCACGGCAAGTGGGACGTCGTCCCGGAGAAGACCGCGGCGAAGTGACTCGCGCGAGGGAATGAAGTCAGGTGCCGGCTCGCCGCCGCCGGGCGAACCTCAGCCCCACCCAGAGAAGCGCGGCCAGCAACACCACCACCAGGATCGGGACGAGCACCGCGACCAGCGTGGTGATCGCCGAGAGGACGTCCTCCACCAGCGACACCACCGGGGTGCCCACCCCGAGCGTCGCCACGTTCACCGCCGGGCGCACAGTCGCCTTGGTGGCATGCACCCCGAAGGCGGTGATCAGGCCGGCCAGGAGCAGGACCAGCGGAGGAACCTGACCGGCCGCTCCACTCCCGCCGAGGAAGAGCAGTGCCCCCGCTGCGGGACGGACGAAGGTCTGCACCACGTCGTTCACATGGTCCGCCGCCGGGATCTTGTCCACGACCACCTCGAGGGCGAGCAGCACCACCAGGACGCCGATGGCCACCGGGTGCATCAAGAGGTCGAACGGGGGCGCGAGGGTGAGCACGTGCATCCGCCCCAGGACCGCCACCCCGAGCAGCGGGATATATGCATTCAGCCCCGCCGCGCCGGCCAGCCCGAGGCCGGTGAGGAGACTGGCGAGGAGGGTGCCAGAGCCGTCCATCCGGCGGCTGACCCTACGCGTGTCCCCGGTCCGGTGCGAGTTGGCCCGAGGCGCCGACGGCCGACGGCGAACAGGCGGTTCTCAGGACGCCGACGGCGGCGCCGAACCGGATGAGGCGTCCGTCGTCCTCCAGCCCCTGCTCCATCAGCCGGTGGATGCCCACCACCCGGGTCACGAGCGCCGTTGCCGCGCTCGCGGCCGCCGCCCTCCCTACACCGGGTGACAGACCTGGCGGAGGATGTCGAGCGACTCGAGCGCCTTCCCCGCGCCGACGACCACCGCGGAGAGCGGGTCCTCGGCCAGGAACACCGGCAGCCCGGTCTCCTCCCGCAAGAGCGTGTCGAGGTTCTTCAGCAAAGCGCCGCCGCCGGCGAGGACGATGCCCCGGTCGGCGATGTCGCCGGCCAGCTCGGGCGGGGTCCGCTCCAGGGTCATCTTCACCGCCTCGACGATGCCGTTCACCGGCTCGCTGAGCGCCTCGCGCACCTCGTCCGAGGTGACGGTGAGTGTCCGGGGCACGCCGGCGACCAGGTCGCGCCCCTTGATCTCCATCGTCATCACCTCGTCCGTCGGATACGCGGTGCCGATCCCCATCTTGATGAGCTCGGCGGTGCGCTCCCCGATGAGCAGGTTGTACTTGCGCTTCACGTACTGGATGATCGACTCGTCCAGCTTGTCGCCACCGACGCGCACGCTCTTGGCGAAGACGATGCCCGAGAGTGAGATGACCGCCACGTCGGAGGTGCCGCCGCCGATGTCGACGATCATGTTCCCGCTCGGCTCGGTCACCGGGAGGCCGGCCCCGATCGCCGCGGCCATCGGCTGCTCGATGAGATAGACCTCGCGGGCGCCGGCGTTCTCCGCCGCCTCACGCACCGCCCGGCGCTCCACCTCGGTGATGCCCGAGGGGATGCCGATGATGATCCGCGGCTTCACCCCGATCTTCCGGTTGTGGGCGGTCTGGATGAAGTAGCGGAGCATCGCCGCGGTGATCTCGAAATCGGCGATGACGCCGTCCTTCATCGGGCGGATGGCGACGATGTTCCCGGGCGTGCGCCCGAGCATCTCCTTCGCTTCCTTGCCCACGGCCATCACTCGCTTGACGCCGCGTCCGTCCTGCTGGACCGCCACCACCGACGGCTCGTTGGACACGATGCCCTGGCCGCGGATGTAGATGAGGGTGTTCGCGGTCCCCAGGTCGATGGCCAGATCGCGAGAGAAGAGGGTGTGCAGCCAGTCCAGCATCGAGGTGGTCTTGTTTCCGGGACGAGGGCTTCAGCGGGGGAGTGACGGAGGACTGCCAAGGCGTGGACAGCGAATCGTCTTTCCTCTCTCCTGCCGGGCGTCTCCGGTGGAAGAACGTAGCATTTTCTGACGGTTCAGCGTAACCAGGTTGTGGCGATTGCCTGCTCGCTGAAACGGGCCGGGTGCCCCTCTTCCGTCTCCTGCCCTGGCCGCGCTAGAGCCCTCGGTCGTGCGAGCCCGAGCCGTCGTCGTCACCTGGATCCTCCTCCTCGGCGCCACTCGCGCCTTCGGCGCCAGCGAGCCGACCATCCCCTACCAGGAATTCACCCTGCCCAACGGGCTCCGGGTCATCCTCAGCGAGGACCACCGGGCGCCTCAGGTGACGGTGAACGTCTGGTACCACGTGGGCGCCGCCAACCAGAGCCCCGGCCGGAGCGGCTTCGCCCACCTGTTCGAGCACATGATGTTCTCGGGCAGCTTGCACGTGCCCGACCCGGACAAGGTCCTGGCCGGCATCGGCGCGGGCCTGGGCGGGGCGGCCAACGGCAGCACCAACTTCGACCGGACCAACTACTACGCGACGGTTCCGGCAAGTCAGTTGCCGACCGCGCTGTGGATCGAGTCCGACCGGATGGGCTTCCTCTTGCCCACACTGGACGCCAAGAAGCTGGCCACCCAGCGCGACGTGGTGAGCAACGAGCGCCGGCAGCGCGTCGAGAACCAGCCCTACGGCCGTGCCTACATCGAGCTCTGCGACACGCTCTACCCGAAGCCCCACCCCTACTTCCACTGTGTCATCGGGAGCATCGAGGAGATCCAGGCCGCGAGCCTCGAGGACGTGAAGGGCTTCTTCCGAGAGTTCTACGCGCCCCGGAACGCCACCCTGGCCATCGTGGGCGACTTCGACCCGAAGGTCGCCAAGGAGCAGGTGACGAAGTTCTTCGGGGACCTCCCCGGGGGGCCCGACCCGAAGCGTCCGGACGTGCCGCAGCCGAAGCTGGACAAGGTGGTGGAGAGGACCGTGCCGGACCCGGTGGCCCGCATTCCCCAGCTCCAGATGGTGTGGAACGGGGTGAAGCCCTTCGCCCCCGAGGAGGCGGCGGGCGACATCCTCTCGGTGGTGCTCGGAGGCAGCAAGACCTCCCGGCTGTACCGGCGCCTGGTCGAGGAGAAGCAGCTCTCCAGCGGAGTCTTCGCCGCGAACGCGAGCCTCGGCCTCGGCGGCTACTTCCAGATCGTCGCCACCGCGCGCGGGAACCACACCGTCGCCGAGATGCGCAGGGAGGTCGAGGCCGTCCTCGAGGACTTCCGCAAGAACGGCCCCACGCCCGCGGAGGTCGAGCGCGCCAAGCGCATCGTGGTGGGAGGGATGGTCCGCTCGGTGGAGCGCATCTCCGGCAAGGCCGACCAGCTCAACGCCTACACCTTCTGGACCGGTGACCCCGGCTACCTCCCGAAGGACGTCGCCCGCTACCGGGCGGTGACCCGGGAGCAGGTCCACGAGGCCGCACGAAATCTCCTGCCGCCCGACCGGCTGCTGATCATGGACGTGGAGCCGTCCTCGCCGTCCGCCCCGGGGGCGCGCCCATGAGCCGCCGCCAGCTGTCCACCCTCGGCCTTCTCCTGCTCGCGCTCGGGTGCGCGTCGAGCAAGCCCGCGCAGCCACCTCCGGTCGTCGCCCCGCCCCCGTCGCCGGACGCCTGGCGGTTCACCCAGCCCGCGCCGCTCGCCGCGGTCCCTCCGTTCCGGGCCCCGGTCCCGGCGCAGCGCTCGCTCCCGAACCGGCTCCCGGTCCTCCTCCGCGAGAACCACGCCGTCCCGGTGGTGGTGGTGGAGCTGGCGATCAAGACCGGCGTGGACGGCGACCCGCCGGACCGACCGGGTCTGGCCGACTTCGTGGCCGGCGTGCTCGACGAAGGAACGAAGACGCGCACCACCCAGCAGCTGGCGGAGCAGCTCGAGGACCTCGCCGCCTCGTTGACCGTCAGCCCGGGGCTGGACGGCTTCCGGCTGCACCTCAACTGCCTGACGGACACGCTGCCGCAGGCGCTCGATCTGCTCGCCGACGTGGCGCTCAATCCCGCCTTCCGCCCCGCCGACGTCGAGCGGGTGCGCGGCATCACCCTCACCGGCCTGGAGCAGCGACGCGGGAATCCGGGGGCCCTGGCCAGCGACGAGGTGGCGCGGCTGCTCTACGGCTCGAA
>DASXGF010000410.1:0-4015 GCA_036489275.1 Myxococcaceae bacterium
CGGCTGCGGCGCCAGGGATGCGAGGTGCCGCTCGTGCTCATGGGCTACATGAACCCGATCGTCCGGATGGGCGTGGAGGCCTTCGTCGCCCGCTCGGCCCAGGCCGGCGTGGACGGGTTCATCGTCCCCGACCTGCCGCTCGAGGAGGCCGACGAGCTGTCCGACCCGGCCGCGGCCCGCGGGCTGTCGCTGGTGCTGCTCGCGGCGCCGACCACTCCGCCGGAACGGCTGCGGCGGATCGGCCAGCGCACCCGCGGCTTCCTCTACTTCGTCAGCATCACCGGGGTGACCGGCGCCCGGGCGGCGCTCCCGGCGGATCTTCCGGTGCGGCTCGACGCGGTGAGGGCCGCGAGCGCCGCTCCGGTGGCGGTTGGATTCGGGATCTCCGCCCCCGAGCAGGCACGGGCCCTCGCCGAGCACGCCGACGCCGTGGTGGTGGGCAGCGCGCTGGTTGCGGAGATCGCCCGCTCCGGCGGGAAGGTGGAGGGGCCGGTCTCCCTCGTGCGCTCCCTTTCCGACGCCGTTCACGCGGTGCGGGCGCGCTGAGCGAGACGGGCCCGGTCAGCCGAGGAGCTCGAGGATCTCCCGCGCGAAGCGCTCGGCAGCGCCGGGGGCAGTCCCGAGGAACAGCGAGGGCTCCACGAGCTCCAGCTCCATCACCTCGAACCTTCCTCCCCGGACGACGCCGTCCACCCGGGCGTAGAGCGTCGTCTGTCCGCCGGCCTCGAGCGCCGCCCGCGCCGCGGAGAGCAGCGAGGACGGCGGCTCGGCAGGAGCGAACGCCCCTCCGAACTCCTCCTGGACCCGGAAGTCGCCGCTCACGGGACGCTTCAGCACCGCGTGGCTGTACCGGTCACCAAGGAAGAGGAGCGACCACTCCCCGCTCGAGACCAGCTCCGGAAGGAACGGTTGCACGAGGCAGTCCATCGCCCCGAGCTGCCGGGCGAAGCGCAGCGCATCGGCCTCGCCGGGCCCTGCGCGCCAGGTCTCGAACGCGCCGCCGGAGACGCTGGGCTTCACCACCGCCTCGGTCCAGCCGGCTTCCCGGAGCAGCTCCGCCAGCGCGACCCCCGAGCCGCGGGCGGCGTGACGGGTGGGAACGACCGGAATCCCACGGGCCTCGACCTCGCGCAGGTACCCCTTGTGCACGTTCCAGCGGACCGTGGCCGGCGCGTTCCACAGCGGCAGCCCGGCGGCCTCGACCGAGGCGACCCAGGCGAGGAAGTCCTCGAGGCGCAGGTGGTAGTCCCAGGTGGAGCGCAGGACGAGCCCGTCGAGCCGGTCGGGGAGCGGCTCCGTCCAGACGACCGGGATGACCCCGACTCCCTGCGCGGCGAGGACCGGGACGACCGAGCGATCGTCGGGCGTGAGGTCGCGGAGCTCTGCCGAGGTCACGAACCCGATGCGCTTCATCGATGGTGCACCCTAGCGAGGCGGCGGCGCCACGGCCGGATCAGTTTCGCGCGGCCTCAGCCCATGTGCTGCGGGGCGCCCTGCCAGAAGGGCGCGAGCGCGTCGACGCATCGCTCCAGCCACCGGACGCGTTCGGCGGTGAAGGCCTGCGCGTTTCCGCTCTCCACGTCGAGCGTGCCCACCACGCCGGACGGCGCGACCACCGGAAAGATCGCCTCTGCCCGCGTCCCGTCGAGCATCGCGAGATGCCGGCGGTCGTTCCGGACGTCCTGGACGATGACCGGACGGCCGCTGCTGATGGCCGCCGCGGTGAGCCCTTCGCTGCGGGCGAACCGGGGATGCGCCGGCGCCGCCGGGCCCGCCCACCCGCAGACCTCCACCCGGTCGGCCCCCACGTCGTAGAGGCCCACCCACCGGAACCGGCCGGACCGCCGGAGGATCTGCGCCAGCTCGCGGGCGAGGGTTCCCCGCTCCTCCGGGTGCGCGAGCCGTTCCTCCAGCAGCGCCACCGTCCCATCCGCGTCCCGCTCCGGACCGGGGCCGATCTCCAGCATCAGCTCGAGCGCCTCGAGATACGAGTCCATCCCCCGCCCCGCGCAGAGCGCCGCCCGCACGTCGGCGAGTACGCTCACCCGCCGCCAGGGCTCGCGCTTCGTCACGTCCGAGAGGTGCACCTCGATGCAGGGAAGCGAGACGGCGGCCACCGCATCCCGGAGAGACCAGGCGTAGTGGGTCAGCGCTGCCGGGTTGAAGAGCACGCCGTCCGCCCACCGCCGCTCGGCGTGGAGCCGGTCGACGAGCGCACCCTCGTGGTTGCTCTGGAACGTCCGGACCTCCGCCCCGAGGTGCCGCGCCCGCTCCCCGATGCGGGCGTCGATCTCCTCGAGCGTCGCCCGGCCGTAGACCTCCGGCTCGCGCTCGCCGAGCAGGTTGAGGTTCGGCCCGTGGAGCACCAGCACCCGCATCAGAGGAACCCCAGCGCCCGGTCGATGGCGAACCCCAGCAGCTCTTCCGACAGCGCGGGCTCGATGGCCCCTCTCCCGAGACCATCGAGGACCACGAAGCGGATCCGCCCCGCGCTGGCCTTCTTGTCTCGACCGACCGCGGCCCTCACCGCCTCGCGCGTCGGGCGTGCCACCGGCGGTGGCCGGGGAAATCGATCCAGCACCGCGCCCACCCGCTGGGCCTGTTCCGGGCCGATCCGGCCGAGTCGCTCGGACACCGCCACCGCCGCCCGCATCCCCAGGAGCACCGCCTCTCCGTGACTCAACGGTCCGTGTCCGGTCGCCGCCTCCAGCGCGTGGCCCACGGTATGGCCGAAGTTCAGGAGGACCCGCTGCCCGCGCTCCAGCTCATCCTCGGAAACCAGCCTGGCCTTGAGGGCGGCAGCGCGGCCCACCACTCCGGTCCAGCCGTCGTCGTCGACCTGTCCGCCACCGAGCAGCGGGATCGCGGTCTCAAGCTCCTCGAACAGCTCGCTGTCCAGGACCAGCGCGGTCTTCACCACCTCGGCGAGCCCGTTCCAGCGCTCGCGGGCGGGCAGCATCCGGAGCGTCGACACGTCCGACACGACCCGGACCGGAGGATGGAAGGCGCCAATCAGGTTCTTCCCCAGCGGGTGGTCGATCGCCACCTTCCCGCCGATCGACGAGTCGACCTGCGCGAGGAGCGTGGTCGGGGCCTGCACCAGTCGCACCCCCCGGTGGAAGGTCGCGGCCACGAAGCCCGCGAGATCCCCCACGACCCCCCCGCCGAGCGCGAGCAGGGTGTCTCCCCGGCCGAAGCCCGCCTCGATGAGCCCGGTCCAGAGCCGGTCGGCCTGGGCGAGCGCCTTGCTTCCCTCGCCCGGCGGGATCTCCAGCAGAACCGGGTCGAGACCCGCGCCGGTGAGCGCGGCGTGCACCCGGTCGCCCCACAGCGCGCGGACGTGGGCATCGGTCACCACTGCCACCCGTCCGGTGATCCCCGCCCCGGACGGATCCTCGGTCAGCTCGGACAGGACGCCCGGGCCGATGTCGACGACGTAGGGCCCGGCGCGCGACTGGACCGTGACCTTCACGGCGCCGCTCCGGGCCGGACCAGTGGCCCCTGCAGCGACCGGAGCAGTCCCACCAGCGCACCGGCCACGCCGTCGGGCGACAGCCCCTCGGTGTCGAGCGTCAGGTCGGCCCGCCGGTAGAGATGCCTTCGTTCGCGGAGCACCGTCTCCAGGGCTGCCCCGGCGTCCCCGGCGAGCAGCGGACGGTGGACGATCTCGCCGGCCAGGCGCGTGAGCAGCGTCTCCCGCCGCGCGGTGAGCCCGAGCACGACGCCGCTGGTGCGCATCGTCCGCCACGCCGGCTCGCCGAGCACCACGCCACCGCCAGTGGCCACGACCGCGACCGGTCCCTTCGACGCCGACCCGACCGCCTCGGCCTCGAGCGCGCGGAAGCGGGCCTCGCCCTCGGCGCGGAACAGCTCGGAAACCGACTTCCCCGCCCGCGCCTCGACGATGGCGTCCAGGTCCACGAAGGGCAGCCCGAGGAGCACCGCCGGCCGCCGCCCCGCCTCGGTCTTCCCCGCGCCCATCGGCCCGACGAGCCAGACGTGCCCCGCCCGGGTA
>DASXGF010000460.1:0-7263 GCA_036489275.1 Myxococcaceae bacterium
GCCAACTCGTCTAGCGTTTCCCCGACCGACTCGCGCTCGTCGGTGAGGTCACCCGTTGTCTCGTGGGTCTTCCCCTTCTTACCGCTATGGTGGGTCGCATCAGCGACTTGCTGCGCGGCTGCCTTGAGCGCCGCGGCGGCGAGCTCCCTCCCCCGCTTCGCCTGCTCCTCGGGTGGGAGGTTCTCGAGCGCCTTGCTCTTCTCCTCGATTTCCCTCTCGACCGAGGTCCCCTCGTCCTCGTCTTTGTCCTCGCTGGTGGCCGGAGTTTCGGCGGCGTCCTCTTCCGAAGAATCTGCCTCCTTGCTCGCGGCCGAGGGCGGCGGATGCGAGGCCGGCTCCCCAGGCCCCGCTGCTCCGCCGGAAACGATGTCGCCAGGTGGCGTGCGTTCGCCTGAGGCGCCTGCGCCCTTCGACGCGGGAGTGGCCGGAACGGAGGAAGGCGCCGTCGCCGTCCGTCCCGCGGAGCCGGCGGTCTCGGGGGCCACCGCAGCGGATTCCTCGGAACCGAACGCGTCGTTCCAGGCTTCCGCCCCGTGCTTACCGACCCAGAACACTCCTGCGCCCGCGACCAGCGTGAGCGCCGCCTGCAGCAGCACCGTCCGCCAGTACCGGGACCACAACGGCTGGACGTGACGCATCCGCCCGAGGAGCTCCCAGGGCTCGCGGACTCCACGCCAGAACCTGTTCCCGGCCGTACCGAGCATCGGCCGGGCACCTTCTCACAGCTGGTCCACGGCTCGCAGCACCCGCCTTCGGGATGGCCGCTGGTGGACGCCCGGGGCTGCCGGCCCTCAGACCGGGCCGTCGAGCAGCTCCAGGGCCTCGGCCATCGAGAAGGCCAGCCGTGAGTCGTACCCGGCGGAGCGCCCGATCCGCTGGAACTGCAGGGCCGTCTGCCCGCTCCGCCCCACCACTCGGACGTGGGTGCGCAAGCCTGCTGGAAGCAGGAGGTGAGCCAGCCGCTGGACCCCCTCCGTCGCGTCCGTGCTCAACGGGTCGGCGGCGGAGACGTCGCAGACCATGTCGAACCTCGGACCCAGCCCCGGAAGCGTGCTCAGGAGCTGTCGCTCCGCCTGCTGGAGCTCCGTGGTGAGCACCTGTCCCCTGTACACCACCATCACCCGCTCGCGCGCCAGAAGCGCTCGGATCTCGACCATGAAGATCTGCAGGCTGGTCGTGTGCAGCGATCAGGTCAACGAAAATACCGCGCAACACGATCTGACAGCGTGCTTCGACCTGTCAGATCGGTCCGATCGCCGGCTCGCTCGCGGCAGATGACCCGGTGGCGGGTCGCATCCGCTCCACCAGGCGTTCCCAGATCCGGTACATCACCGGGAGCAGCAACAGGGTGAGTGCGCACGCAGAGAGCGTCCCGGCGACGATCACCACCGCCAGCGGCCGCTGGATCTCGCTTCCGATTCCGCGGGAGAGCGCCGCGGGCACCAGCCCGAGCGCCGCGAGGCTGGCCGTCATCAGCACCGGTCTCAGTCGCTCGCGCGCTCCGGCCAGGATGGCCTCGTCCAGCCCCTCGCCGCGGGCGCGCCGCTCGGCGATGGCCGAGAGCACCAGCACGCCGTTGAGGGAGGCCTGCCCGATGAGGGCGATGAATCCCACCGCTGCCGACACGCTCAGGGGAAAGCCGGACGCCCAGAGGCCGAACACGCCACCGAGCAGCGCGAACGGCACGTTGAGCAGCGTGAGGATGGCGAGCGAGAGCGAGTCGAACGCCTTGAACAGCAGCACCAGGGTGATGAGCAGCGCCACCGGGACCACCGTCGCCAGCCGGGCCATCGCCCGCTCCTTGTTCTCGAACTCGCCGCCCCACTCGATCGACATTCCTTTGCCGAGCGGTGCCTCGCGCTCCACGCGGTCACGGGCCTCGTCGACGAACCCACCCATGTCGCGCCCACGAACGTTCATCCGGATGCCGATGTACCGGCGTCCGTTCTCTCGATTGATGCTCGCCCGGCCCACGCTGGTCTCCACGTCGGCCAGCGCGGAGAGAGGGATGGTGAGGCCTCCGTCGACCGGCACGCGGAGCGAACGGATCTTCTCCACGTCGTCGCGGTCCGCCGGTGGAAGCCGGAGCACCACGTCGAACTTGCGCTCTCCCTCCCAGTAGTCGGCCACCGGCCGCCCGCCGAGCGCGGTCTGGAACACGTGCTGGAACTCGCCGAGGTCCATCCCGTACCGGGCGAGCGCCACCCGGTTGGGCTTGACCCTGACTTGAAGCACGGAGGCGCTCTTCACCAGCGCCAGATCGGCCACGCCCGGCACCCGCGAGATGGCCGCCTTCACCTTCTCTGCGTGTGCCTGGAGCGCGGCGAGGTCGTCGCCGTAGAGCTTGAGAGCGATCTGCCCCTGCTGCCCGCTGATGCTCTCGTTGACGTTGTCGCGGATGGGCTGGCTGAAGTTCACCTCGATCCCCGGGACCTCCGCGATGCGCTTCTGGAGCGCGTCGAGAACGCTGTTCAGCGTCGGCGTCTCCCGCGGCCAGCGATCGGGGGGGATGAGCCTCACGAAGAACTCGAGGTTGTTGGCCAGCTTCGGATCCGTCCCGTCCTCGGGGCGTCCGAGCTGCGAGAGCACCGACTCGACCTGTGGCGCAGCCTGGAGCAGCTCGGTGATGCGCGGGACCAGCTTCCGCCCTTCGGTGAGCGAGCTGTTCGCCGGGAGGGTGAAGGTCATGTACAGCGCGCCCTCATTGAGCTCGGGCAGGAACTCGCTCCCCAGCCGCGGAAGGACGAGCGCCGCTCCGACCAGCAGCACGGCCACCGAGCCGATGAGAGGCGCCGGGTGGCGCAGACAGAAACGGAGTGCCGGGTCGTACCGGCGCGCGACCCAGGTGAGGACCGGCGACTCGCCGTGGGTCACCGGTTTCCGCCAGACGAGCGCCGCGAGCACCGGCACCAGGGTGACGGAAAAGAACAGGGCCCCGCAGAGCGCGGAGACGACGGTGTTCGCCATCGGGGCGAAGATCCGTCCCTCCACCCGCTGGAGGAGAAAGATCGGCAGGTAGGCGGCGATGATGATCAGCAGGGCGAAGACCGTGGGCCGCACCACGGCGCCGGTGGCCTCGCGGATGATCTGCTCCACGCTCCTCGAGGAGCTCCGGGACAGCGCCATCCGCGCGAGGATCGCCTCGATGATCACCACCCCGCCGTCGACGATGACGCCGAAGTCCACCGCTCCCATCGACAGGAGGTTGGCGCTCATCCCCCGCAGATGCAGGTAGATGAACGAGGTGAGGAGCGAGAGCGGGATCAGGGTCGCGACCACCAGCGCGGCTCTCAGATCGAGGAGGAAGACGAAGAGGACCAGCGTCACCAGCAGCGCGCCCTCGAGGAGGTTGTGGCCCACCGTGCGCAGCGTGATGCCCACCAGATCCGTGCGGTCGTAGAACGGGTCGAGCTTCACTCCGTCCACGGCGAGCCGCCGATCGATGTCCTGCACCGCGGCCCGGATCCGCTTCAGCACCGCGGACGGGTTCTCGCCCCGGCGCATCAGCACCACGCCCTGGACGGTGTCCATCGACTCGTTGCGGCTGACCACGCCCTGGCGAGGCGCCCAGCCCTCGGTGACCGTGGCCACGTCCTTGAGGAAGACCGGCGTTCCTTCCTCCGTGGCCAGGCGGACCGCCTTGAGATCCTCCACCGTGGTGAAGAGGCCTTCGCTGCGGATGACGAACTGCTCGGCCCCGCGCTCCAGCACTCCGCCCGAGGCGTTCACGCTGCCGCTCTTGATACCCTGCTCCAGCGAGGCCAGGGTCAGCCCGTGCGCCGCCAGCCGCGAGGGATCGGGCTGGACGTGGATCTCCCGCTGCAGGCCGCCGATGCTCACCACGTCGGCGACGCCGTTCACCCTCAGGAACGCTGGACGGACCACCCAGTCTTGAAGCGTCCGGAGCTTCATCGGATCTCCGCCCGCGCCGACCAGCGTGTAGCGGTACACCTCTCCGATGGGCGTCGCGTAGGGGCCGAGCTGCGGGACGATGCCCTCGGGAAGGTCGACGTCGCGGAGCCGCTCCAGCACTTGCTGCCGCGCCCAGAGCCCGTCCGTCCCGTCGTTGAAGGTGAGGGTGACGTAAGAGAGCCCGAACAGCGACAGGTTCCGGAACCGCGACAGCTGCGGGATGCCGTTCAGCGCGCGCTCCAGCGGAAGGCCGAGCTGCCGCTCCACCTCCTCCGAAGGCTGGCCCGGGTAGAGGGTGATGACCTGGACCTGGGTCTCGGTCGGGTCGGGGAAGGCCTCGACCGTCAGGTCGCGGAAGGCGAGCCAGCCCCAGATCGCGACCACGGCGGTCAGGGCCAACACTGCGGCCTTGTTCTTCAGCGAGAAGTCGACCAGCGCCTGGAACACCTCAGTGCTCCAGCGCGAGCTGGTTGAGGAGAAGGATGGCGCCCTTGCTCACGTACCGGCTCCCGGGCTCCAGCCCGCTCCGGAGCTCGACCTCGCCGCTCCGCTGCCGGCCGGGAGTCACCGTCACCCGCTCGAGCTGCCCCTCGCCGCGGGAAACGAAGACCACCGAGCTCTGCCCATCGGTGACCACCGCCTCGGCGGGCACGCGGATGCGCTTCTGGGAAGGGTCGGACTGGAGCTCGACGTCCACGAAGGCGTTCGGACGGAGGGCGCGGTCGTCGTTGCTCGCGCGGATGCGCAGCTCCACCGTGCGCCGCTTCGGGTCCACCACCTCGGAGATGCGTTCGATGGTGCCCGTCCGGGTGACGCTCCCGGCGCGAGTCCGGATTGTCACCTGTCCTCCGACGCGCAGGTCGTAGGCGTCGCTCTCCTGGACGTCGGCGAGGACCAGTACCTCGGACAGCTCGGAGATGCGGACCAGCGGGTGGTCGCCGGAAGGTTGCACCTCCTGGCTCGCCACCACGTCGAGGTCCACGATGGTGCCCAAACGGGGGGCCACCACCCAGAAGAGGTTGTCGCCCTCGGGCGCGATGCGCAGCGAGGAGCGCTTGGCAGCGGACGCGCGCGCGGCCAGCTCGGCCTCGTGCAGGTCGGCCTCCGCGGCGAGGGCGTCCTTCTCCGGCGCGGCGCGGATCTCCACCAGCTCCCGGGCACGGGCGGCGATGCGCCGCTTCACCTCGACGTTCGCCCGCGCCGACGCCATCTCCCGTTCGAGGTCGGCCCACGCGGCGGAGCGCACGTTGAACAACCGGTCGCCTTCCTGGACCCGGTCTCCGATGCGAACCAGGACTCGTTCCACCCGGCCGGGGAGCGGCGCGCTGAGCGACGCCGTGCGCTTCTCGTCGAAGCTCACCCGTCCCGGGACCGGCGGCGGCGGCAGCGGTGGCGCCTCGGTCGCGGTGGACAGCTCGACGTAGCGCCACTGCGGCGCCTGCTCGGGGATGGTGAGCGTGTTGCCGTGGACGGTGATGTGGCGGACCGTCTCCGAGGTGGTCTCCCGCCCCCGCAATAGCGTCCAGCTCAGCAGGACGAGGGTCACCAGGGCGATGCCCCCGCCCACCAGGAGCGGAGCACGGTTCGCGCGCCGGAAGCCGGCCAGCACGCCGGAGCCTGCGTCAGGGGACATGAGGAACGTTCTCGGGCAAGGGGGGCAGCTCACCGGCGGCGCGGGCCCGCGCGACCGTGAGGTGGAAGGCGAAGAGGTCGAGATCGGCCGCGTCGAGCTGGAGGTCTCCGAGCGTGCGTCGGGCGAGGAGGAGATCGGGGAGCGGTGCGCCCCCGCGGGTGACGGCGCTCTCCAGCCGCTGCACCACGTCGCGGGCCAGGGGCAGGGTTCGATCCTGGAGCCTGCTCCGGCGCGCGAGCGCAGCGTCGCGCTGCTGGGCGAGCGAGGTGAGGTCCCGGGCAGTGGACGCACGGATCAGGATCTGGGCCTCTCCGGCGGCCTCGGCCTGCGCGGAGGCGGCCCTGGCGTCCGCCTGCCCGTGGTCGAAGAAGGGCAGCGGGATGCTCACCCCCACCAGCAGGCTCTGGTGCTGGCTGCCAGAGGCCACGAACTGGTCGAGCACGTATCCCACGCGGAACGTGGGGTCGGGGATCCAGCGGTTCCTCGCCAGGGTGAGGCTCGAGCGCGCCGAGGCCTCCTGTGCCTGGAGGGAGCGCAGGTCGGGCCGGGCGTCGAGGTTCGCCGCGGGCGGGCTCGCCGCGAGGCGTGTGGAGAGGAACGCCCTCGCCGTGTCCGGGCTCCCGAAGGGGCGGCAGGGCAGACCCACCGTCTGCGCGCAGAGGAGGAGCGCCGCCGAGAGCCGCTCGCGCTCCTGGCCGAGGTTGGAGGCGTACTTCTCGGCATCGAGCACGGCCCGGTCCACGTCCAGGCCTGCGATGTCTCCGCGCTTCTGGCGCTCGAGCTGGAGGTCCGCCAGCCGCTGGGCGTCGTGGACCGTCTCCTCGAGGGCGCCCACGCGGATCTCCGCCGTGGCCACCTCGGAGATGCGCTCCAGGAGGTCGAACCAGCGCTGGCGGAGAATCTCCAGCGCATCGAACAGGGCCGCGTCGCGGGCCGCGTGGGTGGCCGCCTGGCGCGGGCCTCGCTTGCCGATCTCGACCGGCTGGTTGAGGGTGAAGGTGTAGTTGGGGACGTCCCGCAGCTTGTCGAGCCCCGGGGGATTGGTCGGGCCGAGTGCGAGCGTGCCCCACTGGAAGTCGAAGCCGGGATTGGGAAAGACCTCCGAGCGGGTGACCTCGGCGTCCGCCTGTCCCAGCTTCGCGCGCGCGGCGACGAGGTCCGGCGAGCGCGCCCAGAGGATCTCGACGAGCTGCACGTCCGCCGGCGAACTGGAAAGATCGAGCGACTCCGGAGCAGGCGTCACCGCCGCGAGCCACGTCGCCAGAACCCAGGGGGAAAGCAACACGTGCCGCGGAGTAGCAAGGAGCCTGCCATCCCTGAATTCAAGGGGTTGCGAGCGAATCCAAGCCGCGGGTGGCAAGCCCTTACAGGCACGGCTGAAACTGAGTTTCAGCAGCCAACGGGTGCTCCGTCACCGCCACACATCCGCTCCGACGGTGCTTGGTGGGCATGGCGAACGCCGCTTGGTTTCCGCCTCGTGTGTCGATCGTGCGGTGCCGCTGATCACGAAGCCCGAGGTCTCTCCTGGTGTTGGCTGTCCAGCGGGCGAGCGGTGGTAAAAGGACGCGCCATGGCCCCATCCAGCGGCTTCGTTCCGCGGCGTCGGCCGAGCGGACTCCTCGTGGAGCATCTCGAGGGCGAGGTGTTGCTGTACGTCGAGCCGACGCACCGGGCGTTCTGCCTGAACCCGGCAGCTGCGCGCGTCTGGGAATCGATCG
>DASXGF010000486.1:0-16474 GCA_036489275.1 Myxococcaceae bacterium
TGGTGATGCTCTCCGCCGAGCTGGTGGTGGAGCGCATGCGCCGCGAAGCGCCGGCCCGGGGCGCGACGCTCGTCCCGACGCCCGCCCTCGCCCGGGAGGTGCCGGCGTGAACGCGCAGGTTCGCCAGGGCTACCGGAGGGCGAAGGCCGTCACTCGCCGTCACGCGCGGAGCTTCTCCCTCGCCTCGCTGCTCCTCTTCGGGGCTCGCCGGCGGGCAGCGTTCGCGCTCTACGCCTTCTGCCGGCGGCTGGACGACCTGGTCGACTGTGAGGACGGCGGGAGCGCGCTCACGCAGCGGCTGTCGCGCGCCCGTACGCTCATCGCCAGCCTCTACCGGGAGACTCCGCATCTGGCCGACCCGCAGCTCGGTCCGGTGCACGCGCGCGCCGGCACCGCTCCGCCCGACGACGCCTGGGACCTCGCCGAGCTCGCCGCGCTCCGGGACACCATCGGTCGCTTCGGCGTGCCCGAGCAGCCGCTCCAGGATCTCGTCTCGGGCATGGAGATGGACGTCGCCGGGCACCGCTACGCCACCTTCGCCGACCTCGAGCTGTACTGCTCCCGGGTGGCGGGCACGGTCGGCCTCCTCCTCTGCCCCGTCCTCGGGACCTCGGACCCTCGCGCCCCCGGAGCGGCGGCGGACCTGGGCCGCGCGATGCAGCTGACCAACATCCTCCGCGACGTGCGCGAGGACCTCGCCCTTGGGCGGGTCTACCTGCCCGAGGACGAGCTCGCCGCCTTCGGCCTCAGCCGCGACGACCTGCTCGAGGGAACGGTGGACGAGCGGTGGCGCGCCTTCATGGCGTCCCAGATCGCCCGGGCCCGCGTGTACTACGCGCGCGCCGCCGCGGGGGTAGGCTGGCTCACCGGGCCGGGCACGCAGCGGATGGTGAAGCTGATGGGCGCGCTCTACGGCGGCATCCTCGGCGACATCGAGGCGCGCGGGTACGACGTCTTCTCCGCTCGGGCACACGTGCCGCTCGCCACGAAGCTCCGCACCGTCGTCGCGACGCTGCTCCTCCCTCGCACGGTGCTCCCGGCCCCGGACGAGGTTCCGGCGGTGCCGCTTCTTCCGCGAGGAGTGTCATGAGCCGGCCCGCGCAGGTCGCCGTGGTCGGCGGAGGAATCGGGGGCCTGGTCGCCGCGGGCCTCCTCGCGCGCTCCGGAGCGCGAGTCACCCTGTACGAGCAGGAGCCTCGGCTCGGCGGCAAGGCCCAACAGCTCCTGGTGGGAGGCACCGTCCTCGACACCGGCCCCACGCTGCTCGCCCTCCCGGCGCTGGTCCGCGAGACCTTCTCCGCGCTCGGCGCCGCGGATCTCCTCCCGCGCTTCCTTGCCCTGTCCCCCCAGTGCACGTACCGCTGGGAGGACGGGACCAGCTTCGTCGTCCACCCGGAGCTCGCGTTCACCCGCGCCTCGGTGGAGGCCATGTCTCCGGGCGAGGGACGCAACATCGACGGCTTCTACGCCGCCGCCGCGGGGATCCACCGCGCCGCGGGCGAGCCTTACCTCGAGGCCCCCTTCGAGGGTGTGACCGGCTTCCTCGGACGCGTCTTCCGCCGCGGCCCGTCGGCGGTGCTCCAGGGGATGCAGCTGTCCACCCTGCACGCGCTCGCCGCCCGCCACTTCCGCGACCCGCGGCTGCAGCAGTTCGTCGGCCGCTTCGCGACCTACACCGGCGCGTCGCCGTACGAGGCGAGCGCCGCCTTCGCCCTGCTCCCGCACCTCGAGCGCGTCGAGGGCGTGCATCACGTGGAAGGCGGCCTCGGCGCCCTGGTCACCGCGCTGGAGAGCGCCGTGCGGCGCCTGGGCGTGGAGATCCACCTCGGCACCCGCTGCGCCTGGACGAAGGCCGCCGGCGGCTGGCGGGCCGGACCGGCGGGGAACGAGGCCCCGGTGGACGCGGTGGTGGTGAACGCCGACCCCCTCGGCGTCTCCCATGTCTCGAGCCGCTCGCTGGCGATGTCGGGATACGTCCTGCTGCTCGAGTCGACGCTGCGCTCCTGCCTTCCGCACCACACCGTGGCCTTCTCCCGGGAATACCGGCGCGAGTTCACGGAGATCTTCTCCGGCCGGGTCCCGGCGGATCCGACCGTCCACGTCTGTCACCCCGCGGCGAGCGACCCGAGCATGGCCGCGCTGGGGACGAGCGGGCTCTTCGTCATGGTCAACGTGCCTGCGATGGGAGAGGCCTTCCCGCCGCACGCCCCGGCACTGCGTGCGCGCTGTCTCGCGGTGGTGGAAGCGCTCGACCCCTCCCTCCGTGGAACGCTGCGGGTCCTGGGCGAGCGCACGCCGGTGGACTTCCAGCGCCAGGGCGCACCGGGCGGTTCGCTCTACGGCTTCCTTCCGCACGGGCGCTTCGGTCCGTTCCGCCGGCCCCGCTCCCGCGCCGCGCCGGGGCTCGTCTACGCCGGGGGTGGCACGCACCCGGGCGGCGGGGTGCCGATGGTGATGCTCTCCGGGCGATTCGCCGCGATGCAGATCTCTGCGGATCTCGAGGCCCGGACGTGAGCGCGCTCGCCCCGCCGCCGGACCGCCCCGGCGCCTACCGCTGGTACTACGCCGACGTCGGCTGCGGCGACGTGAGCGCGGTCGTCGTCTTTCTCCTGGGAAGCCTCTTCTCGCCCCGCTACGCCTCGCGGACGCGCGCGCTGCCCGGCGAGCACTGCGCGGTCAACTTCGCGCTGTACGTCGGCGGGCGGCGGCGGCAGTGGGTGCTCAGCGAGTACGCCGGCGCCAGCCAGTCGGACGGGACGCTCGCCATCGGACGCTCGAGCCTCCGCGTGTGTCCGGACGGGACGGTGGAGATCGCGCTGCGCGAGCGGCTCGCCCCGCTGGGTGGCGAGACCCGGGCGGAGATCCTGCTCCGTCCCACCGCTCCCGGCCTGGGCCCCATCCCCCTGCTCCCCGACTGGAGCCACACCTGGGAGGTCCGTGCCCCCCGGTGCGAGGCCGAGCTGCGCCTCCCGCTCCGCGGCGACGTGCTCCAGGGCCACGGCTACTTCGACACCAACGCCGGGGAGTCCCCGCTGGGCCTCACCCTGCCGTCGTGGGGATGGACGCGGGTGCACGCTCCGGACCGGACGGCGATCGACTACCGGCTCCCGGGCGGCCAGCGGCTCACCGTCCTCGCCGATGCGCGGGGCACGTCGCTCGTCCGCGACGAGGCGCCTCCTCCACGCAGCAGCTCCACCGGCTGGGGCCTCCGGGTTCCGCGCACGCTCTCCGCGGGCGGCCTCGAGCTCGGCCACCCCGACCTCGTCGAGTCCTCGCCGTTCTACGCCCGCCAGGTCGCGAGGGCGGAGGAGCTGCACGCCATCGGCGAGGTGGCGGACTTCCGGCGTTTCCGCTCGCCACTCGTCCGCTGGATGGCGCACTTCCGGACGCGGGTGGAGCGCGCGGCATGAGCGCCGTCGCCCTCGGGGTCCTCGCCTGGACCGTCGTGGCGGCGCTGTTCAGCGCGGTGACGCTCTGGCGCGTGCTCCGGGAGCGGCCCGCGAAGCCGGCAGGGCGCATTCCGCCGCTGCTCCTGCTCCGGCCGGTGGACCAGCCCACCGAGGCCGAGCTCGACGATCTCGCCCTCCCGCTGCCGCCGGAGCTGTCCATCCGTCACGTGGTGGTCTCACCGTACCGGCCCCGCCTGGCGCCGGGCATCGAGTGGCACTTCTCGGATCCCCCCTGTCCGAACCGCAAGGTGGGCCACGTGCTCTACGCGCTGGACACGCTTCACCGGGACGAGCAGCAGATCCTCGTCGTGGACGCGGACGTCGCGGTGGACCGGGCGCTGGTCGAGGGGCTCTCGGGTGCGCTCTCTTCCGGCGCGGCACTGTCGACCGCGGCGCCGCTGCCCGAGGGAGGCGCGGGCGCGGGGGCGACCGCGCTCCGTGGCCTCCTCCGCTCGAGCCACCACAGCTTCGTGGCGCTCGACCTCATGTCCGCGGGCCCGAAGGCGGTGTGCGGGAAGGCGCTCGGTCTCTCTCCCGCGGCCGCCGAGGCGCTCCGGGGGCTCGACGGCCACATCGGCGAGGATCTCGAGCTGTCGCTTCTCCTCCACGACCGCCGGATGCCGGTGGTACGGGCCTCCGCGCCGGCGCGCATGCCACCGGGACGGATGCCCCTCTCCGCGGTGCTCCGGCGCCTCCGCCGGTGGATGCTGGTGCTCCGGGCGCACCGGCCCGCGCTCTACCCGACGGTCCCGCTGCTCCTCGCCCCGACCCCGTTGCTCCTCGCGCTGGCCATCGTGCTGGGCGCGCCGGCGGTGGTCGTTGCCGTGGGCATGCTCCTCGCTCTGAGGATCGCGCTCGGCCTGGCCCTCTCCCGCGGCACCCCGGAGGCGGCGGACGGCGGGTGGGAGTGGCTGGTCGGGGAGTCGGCGTTGCTCCTCGCCTGGGTGGCCTCGCTCGCCGGGCGGACCGTCGGCTGGCGTGGGCAGTCCTGCATCGTGCATCCCGGAGGACGGATGGAGCGCGCCGTCGGAAGGAGCGAGCCTTGACCTATGCGCGCTTCCTGGCGCTGTTCGTCGCGCTGCCGCTGGTCGTCCTCGCCATCGCCTGGTGGTCGAGCACGGTAAAGCGTCTGCCCTGGAGGAGCTTCGTGCTGCTCCTGCTCGTGGTCTTCGTCGCGACCACGCCCTGGGACAGCGCGGCGGTGAGGCACGGCCTCTGGCGTTTCCCCGAGGGAAAGACGTGGGGCATCCGCCTGGGCTGGCTGCCGCTCGAGGAGTACCTCTTCTTCGGCCTGCAGACGCTGCTGACGGGTCTCTGGGCCGGGCGGCGGCTGCTCCGGCTGGCCGACCGGGAGCGCGCGGCATGACCGGGCCCACAGCCTACCTGGTCCATCTCCTCGCCTGGGGGCTGCCCGTCCTCGGGGTGCAGCTCGGCGTCCTCGCCTGGCGCTACCGCGACCGGACCCCGTCCGTGCTCCGCGCCGTCCTCCCTCCGGCGCTGGTGATGAGCGCCTGGCTCGTGGCAACCGACCACCTGGCCATTCGCGCCGGAGTCTGGGAGTTCGGGGAGGGCAAGCACCTGGGCATCTACCTGGGGGCGGTTCCGCTCGAGGAGGCCCTCTTCTTCCTCATGACCAACCTTCTCGTCGTCCTGGGCCTCGCCCTCTTCTGGCCATGATCCCCGCGTGCAAGGGCTGCTTCCGCCAGCGCCTCGTCGACGCCTACGTCCGGCGGAAGGTGCGCGGGTCGTTCCGCGGGGCATGGCTCCGTGGCGAGCTGCCCGCGTCCCCGGGCGGCCTTCTCGTCTACGTCAACCACGGCAACTGGTGGGACGGGTTCGTGCTGCACCAGCTGGCCCGCGCCGCCGGATGGGACGGCTACTGCCTGATGGAGGAGCGCAACCTCGCTCGCTACCGGTTCCTTCGCCACGTCGGCGCGTTCTCGGTCCGCCGCGGTGAGGTCTCCTCCTCGCTGGAGACGCTGCGCTACGCCCGGGGTCTGCTGGGCCGGCCGGACGCGGCGGTGTTCGTCTTCCCTGAGGGCGAGCACCGGCCGCCAGGAGAGCTCCCGCTGAGGCTCGAGCGCGGGGTGGAGGCGCTCGCGCGGATGAGCCATGTCCCCTCGCTGCCGGTGGCGATCCGCTACGCCTTCTTCGAGCACGAGCGCCCGGACGTGCTCTTCGACGTTGGCACAGTGCACCCGCCGCTGCGCCTGGCCGAGTACCAGCGACGCCTCGAGGAGCGGGTCGTCGCGCTCCAGGCAGTGACACGACTCGATGGATTCCACCGGCTGCTGGAGGGACGTCGCGGAGTGGCCGAGCGCTGGGACGCGGTCCGGGGACTGGACAGGCGGGAACCCCGCTGACCCGGGGGCGGGCGGGGTCTGCTACGAAGGCGGCCATGGCGAACCGGGTGGTGCTGGTGACGGGAGGCTCGCGGGGCGTGGGCCGCGCGGTGTGCCTGCTCCTCGCCCGCGAAGGCTGGGACGTGGTGGCGACCTACCGCCGCGACGAGGAGGCGGCGCGTTCCCTCGAGGCCGAGGTGGGCGCGCTGGGCCGCCGGGCCCTGGTGCTCCGGGCGGACCAGCTCGAGCCGGAGAGCCTGGACCCGGTGCTGGCGCGGACCCGCGAGACGTTCGGCGGCCTGGACGCGCTGGTGGCCAACGCGGCGAGCACGGCCTTCCTCCCCCTGATGGCGATGAAGGCGCACCAGATGGACAAGACCTTCGCGGTGACGGTGAAGAGCTTCGTCCTGCTCGCCCAGCTGGCCGCTCCGCTGATGCAGGGACGGGCCGGCGCGAGCATCGTCGCCGTTTCGGGGATGGACAGCCGGATGCCGGTGCCCTTCCACGGATTCCTCGGGGCGATGAAGGGAGCGATGGAGGTGCTGGTGAAGTACCTCGCCGCCGAGCTCGCCGCGGACCGCATCCGGGTCAACGCGGTGAACCCGGGGTACATCGACACCGACAGCTCGCGCTTCTACATGGGCTCGGCCTGGGAGACGATGAACGAGAGCGTCGAAGGGCAGGTTCCGTCGGGGCGCATCGCGAGCCCGGAGGAGATCGCAAGGCCCATCGCCTGGCTCCTCTCCGACGCGGCCGGGTACGTGAACGGGACCACGCTGGTGGTCGATGGCGGCCTCGAGGTCGGCTACGGGATGGCGCTCGGCGCGCGCATCGCGGCCAAGACGTGAGCCCGCGTCCCACCGCGGCCAGCGTCGTCGTGACCGTCGCCTTCTGGGTCGTGGCGGGGCTGACCATGCCGTTGCTCTTCCTCGGGGTCGTGCTCGTGTTCCTCGCAACCGCCCCGTTCGACCCCGACCGCCGGGCGCTCCACGCCTTCGTCTGCTGGAGCTGCCACGGCTACCTCCATCTCAATCCACTGTGGCGGGTGCGGGTGGAGGGGCGGGAGCGGATTCCTCGGGGGGCGTCGGTGCTGGTGGTGAACCACCAGTCTCTTGCCGACGTGGCGGCGTGCATGGGGCTCCACCGGACGTTCAAGTTCGTCTCCAAGGCCTCGCTTTTCTCGCTCCCGCTCGTGGGCTCGGCGATGTCGATGCTGCGCTACGTGCGCCTGGAACGCGGGCGCCCGCACTCCACCCGGGCGATGCTCGAGGATTGCCGGCGCTGGCTTCGCCGCGGAGTGGCGGTGCTGATGTTTCCCGAGGGAACCTACGCCCCCGGCGCGGCGCTCCTCCACTTCAAGCCCGGCGCCTTCGTGCTCGCCCGCGACGAGCGTGTTCCGCTCGTGCCGGTGCTGCTGACCGGGACCCGGGCGCTGGTGCTAGGCGACGGACCGTGGATGGCGCCGCGGGCAGACATCCGGATCCGTGTGCTCGATCCGGTGGAGTTTCCGGCGGGGGGCGATGCGGTCCAGGTAGCGGCCGAGATGCGCCAGCGCTTCGCTCACGAGCTGGGGCGGCCACTCACCGCCACCGGGACGCCGCTCGCCTAGAGCTCGATGCGCGGCTCGTCCGGATTCGCCTTGTACAGCAGGACGGTGCGGCCGAGCACCTGGGCCACCTCGGCGCCGGTCCCCGAGGCCAGCGCCGCGGCCTGGTCCTTTCGAATCTCGCGGTCCTCGGAGGCAAGCTTGACCTTCACCAGCTCGTGGTCCCAGAGCGCCTGCTCCAGCGCGGCGAGCACGCCCGCGCTCACGCCCTCGTGACCGACCTGGACTACCACCCCGAGGTGATGGCCGAGCGCGCGGAGCTTTCGGCGCTGCTTTCCGTCGAGGCCCATGTCACTTCTGCCCGGTGGCGATGCGGATCTCCCGCTGCGCGTTGACGTGCTGTGGATCGATCACCACGCACCGCTTGAAGTGCTTCAGCGCGGTCGCCCCGTCGCCGGTGAGCTTGTACAGCTGTCCGATGAAGTAGTGGGCCGGCGCGCAGCGCTCGTTGAGCTTCAGGGACTGGTTCAGATCGCGCAGCGCCTCGACCATCGCCACCTTCTTGTCCTGGATGGTGAAGAACCGGGCATAGCCCCGCCAGGCGTAGAACTCGCCCTCCCGCGGGTTGGCGGCGATGGCGTCGTCGAAGGTCTTCACCGCCTCGACGAAGCGCCGGGCCCGGACCTGCGACGTGCCCTTGTTGAAGGTGTCCTCGGCCGCGAGCACCGCCTGGACGTCGACGTCGGCCTGACCGCCGCTGGCCAGGGTCTCCTTGTACCGGTCGCGCGACGCGTCGTCGGAGAGCACCCGGTTCGCCTCGCCGATCTTGGCGAAGATCTCCGCCTTGACCCTGCCCAGGTCGGCGGGAGCCTCGGGCGGGACCGTGTCCGGGTGGAACTGCTTGGCGAGCTTGAAGTACGCCGCCTTCACCCTCACGGCGTCGGTGTTCTCCGGGAGCCCGAGCACCTGGAAGTGGTTCTCCTTCCGGACGCGTTCGGCCCGGGCCTGGAGCTCGCGCAGCTCGGCGGCGAACGTCGCAGGGGAAGCCCGCGCGGTGGGCGAGGGGGCAGTGACCGGCGCGATCCTCGGGGGATCCACCTGGGGGAGCGAGGCGAGCCCGGTCGGGGTGAGGGCGGGGACGGGTGCCCGTGCGGGCGCGGCGGGTGGCGCGGGCTTCCGCTGCCGACTGGCGGGCTGGGCGGTCGGAGCGGTCGGCGGAGGGGCGGCCGGCGCCTGCGGACGTGGCGTCGGCACGTGCGTGGGAGCCGAGGGAGGCGCCCGGAGCTCCACCTCGGGGAACGAGACCGCGTCCAGCTCGCGGAGGAGCAGGGCCACCCGGAGGATGGTGTCCATCTCTCCCGCGTTGCTCTGCGCGAGGTGACCCAGGGAGCGGGTCCCGTCGAAGTAGCCCACCGCACGCGTCTCCTGCGCAGTGAGCCGGAGGTCGGGCAGGGCGTCGCCGGCGCCTCGGCGGACCACGGGGCGCTCGCGCACG
Source organism: Myxococcaceae bacterium (assembly GCA_036489275.1). Classification (GTDB taxonomy): domain Bacteria; phylum Myxococcota; class Myxococcia; order Myxococcales; family Myxococcaceae; genus RPRB01. The sequence goes on from DASXGF010000486.1 coordinate 8,833, forward strand.
TCGGTGAGCCTCGCCTTCAGCTCGGGCAACGGCACGCGGCGGATGACCTCGGCGAGGAGACCCCAGCGGTTGCCGAGCGGCACGACCTTGCTCGATGGGAGCTCGAGGGCCTCGAAGCGGAAGCTGCCCCGGGGCGACAGGTAGGCGCCGAGCAGGATGTCGGCGGCGCGCTGGGCGAGCGCAGGAAACACCAGCCCAGGGTTCACCGCCCCGAGCGTGAAGAGTGCGGCCAGGACGTCGTTGCCGTACTTGCTGGCCTCCTGCTCGGCGCGCGCGACCTGCTCGTTCGTGGCCAGCCTCTGGGCGACCAGGAAAGGCCCGATCGCATCGGAGGCGTGGGTGGACTCGACGGACTCGGGATTGCCGCGCCGCATGTAGAGCGTGGTGGTCCGGTCCTCGAGGTCGAAGAAGAAGAGGCCGGTGGCTCCGGCACGCGCGCCCTGGACGTAGATCTTCAGGGCGCTGGTCTCCGCGAGGTCGGCGCGGAGGAGGCTGAAGGTCGAGGTGACCGGGGCGGGCGCCCGGGTCGGGGCCTTCGGGGCGCCGGGCGGTGCGAGCTCGAAGGGCATTGCCTCGGCCCAGGTGTCCTCGGGCCCGAACGGGTCAGGCGCGGTGAGCGTCGGCGGGGTGACGGGGGCGGCGGTGAGGACCGGAGGAGCCGGGGCGCGCGGCGCGGTGGGCGGCGGGGCCGGGGCACGCGCGGCGGGCGGCGCTGCGGGAGGCTCGAGCGGAGCGGTCGTGAGGACCGGGGGAGCGGGGCCCGCCGGGGCGCGCGGTGCGGGCGGCGGAGTCGCGAGAGGCTCGAGCGGGGCGGCGGTGAGAACGGGCGGAGCGGCTCCCGCGCCCGCGGGGTCCTCTACCGGCGGCCTCGGGGGGGTCGCCGCCTCGGCCGAGGCCGCACGCGCCGGATGGGCGGTGAGCGTCGGGGCCGCGGGCGCCGTCATCACCACCGGGCGGGGAGGCGGGGTGATCGCACCGTCGCTGGAGGGCGGTGCGCCGAAGAGCTCGGCCGTCGGAGGGCCCCCGGTGGGCCTCGGGACCGGGTGGGCCTCCGCATCGAGCTGGACGTCCTTCCGTGTGTCGTCACCCCAGAGGTGGCGGGGAAAGAAGTCGCGCAGCTCCGGGAAGCGAAAGGGGAGGGCGTAGTGCTCGCCGTCGGTCGAGACCTGGAGGAGTCCCTGCAGCGCGCCGCTCTCGATGAGCAGCTCGACGGTCGACGGCTCGATCGGCCCGAACACCTTGCCTTCCCGGTTCCGGACGAAGATCTGCGTGCCCGCCATCCGGAAGACTCATACCGCAGCCCGGGCCAGGACCGTAGCGAACGACCCCCCTGCCGGCGGGGACCCTCCGAGGGCGGTCAGCCGCCGCCCGGGGTGGCTGCCGCAGCCGAGGTGCACCGGGTGCGATAGCGGTCCAGGCGTTCCTCGTAGCCGCGCCGCCGGGTGGCGCTGGCTCGCTCGGGAAGCGTCTCGAGGGCCCGGGACTGGCTCGCCACGGCCTCCGAGCACTTGCCGAGCATGGCTTGTGTCGCGGCCAGAGTGTCGAGCGTGTACGGATCGTACGGCGCGACCTGGAGGGCCTTGCTGATGAGCGGAGCGGCGTCCCCCGGCTTGCCCTGCTGCAGGTAGACCCAGGCGAGGTTGTTGAGCGCCGTCGGGTCCTCGGGCCGGAGCGCCACCGCCTTCTTCAGCGCCGCCTCGCGCTCGGGGCTCGCGCCACCCTCGCGCAACGCCTCGCCGAGCAGGAGCCAGCCGCGTCCATCCTCCGGGTGAGCCTCGGTGAGCTGGCGGGCGATCGCGGCCCGATCCTTGGGAGCAGCGAGCCCGAAGCGGAGCACGAGCGCGCTCGCCGCCGAGGGGTCGATCTTCAGGGCGGTGGCGAGCTCCTCCTGGGCCTCCTTCTCGTGGGAGGCCCGATCGGTGCTGGAGCGGGCCGCCGCCATCGCCACCCGGGCGCGCTCGGCATGCACGTCGGCCTCGCCGAGCGGCGATTCTTGAAGCGGGGGATTCGGATCGACGAACGGGGCCAGGTACTCCTGGTAGTTCCCGTGCCTCACGTACTGGTTGACGGCCGCGTCGAGGTCGGGCGTGTTGAGCCCGGGAAGGATGATCTTCCACGCCTTGTCCGGGTCGATGCCCTTGGCCAGCAGGGCCTGGAACTGAGCGAACTGCTCGGAGTGCTCGTTGTAGAGCCAGTGCACCATCACCCAGCTCAGGCCGTAGAGGCCGTGCAGGGTCGCCTCCGGCAGCGCATCCAGCTTCCCCGACCAGGCCAGGGCGTCGGCGACGGTGAGGCTGCGGTACGACCGGTACTTCTGCATCGCGTCGAGGTTGGCCGCGCCGACCACCACGGACTTCCCGTCGTCGCTCGTCCGGACAGTCTCCAGGAACTGGGCCAGGCCCTCCGAGAACCAGCGAGGCTGGCGCCGGTAGATGCTCGCCGCGAGGTGATGCACGAGCTCGTGCCGGAGGACGGAGGTGGTCTCCGGCGTGGCGAGGCTCGCGCGGTGCTCCCACTTGGCCGGATGGCCGTACATCACTGCGAACGGCGGGACCTCGTGGAAGAACACCCCTGCGATGTTGCGGCCAAAGTGGCGCTCGAAGTCGAGCCCGTTTGCAAAGACCGTGACCTCGATCCGGTCAACGGCTGGCAGCGTCGCGCGCGGCCAGGCGGCGGCGATGATCTGCGCCCGGAAACGCTCGACGGTCACGGCGGCCTCGCGGGCGGCGCCTGAGCCGAGGTCCGTCCGGAGCACGACGTGCGGCCCCTGGATCTCCCGCCACCCCGAGTCGGCCCGGGCCTCCCCGGCGAGGAATATCCCTGCGGCGACGATGCTCGCGATTCCTCTACCCATCGATGCCCCCTGGGGACCCTGGAACTCTAGTCCGGCTGGACGCCGGCGTGCGCTAGAAGGGCTGCCACATGAACTGGATCCGCAGCATCGTGGCGGTGGCGCTGGGTTTCGGAGTGTTCGTCATCGGTTCCTTCATGCCCCGGGGGGCGGTCACCGAGCGTCCAGGCGAACCCCCCACCGCCGGCCTCATCGTGGGCTCCATCGCCTACGGCGTCGTGTTCGCTGCGCTGGCCGGTCTGACTGCGGCGAGCCTGCCCGGACGCAGGCCCCTCGCACACGGGCTGGCGGTGGCCGGGCTCATCGCCGCCGCCGCGCTCATCCACCCCTGGCTCGAGCCGGGCTCGAACCCCCGGTGGCTGGACCTCTCGGCGATCCTGCTCATGGCCCCCGCGGCTGCGCTCGCCGCCTGGGCCCGCTCGAAGCTCCCTCCGGGGGCCGGGCGCGCCCAGACCTAGACCAGCGCGCCGAGGCCGATCAGGGCCATCGCCAGGTAGAACAGCGCCTCGCCGGCGATGAGCCCGCCGCCGACGAGCGAGGTGGTGGACATGTCCGCCGGGAGCTCGTCGGCCGCGGGACGGTTCGCCGGTCCGGCACGCCGTCCGAGCGTGTTCCAGACCGAGGAGAGGATGCCTCCGGCACCCCACCACAGCGCGGTGGGGAGCTCGACGAAGGTTCCGAAGGCGTAGGCGTAGGGGCTCGGGAGGAGGACCGCGTCCACCACCCAGCTCGTGGCGGGACCGGCGCCGGGCCGATCCACGAAGGCGCGGTACCGGGCGCTGCCCCGGACGGCCTTCCGGAGCACCTCGACGACGAGGCCCAGGAAGAACCCCAGCTCGAGCGCGACCAGCTGGTGCCGGGGAAGATCGCCGAGCCCGCGGATGGCGCCGACGAGCTTGTAGGTCATCGCCGACTGCCACTGGCCCACCTTCGCCTCGGGGTGATCGAAGCTGTTCAGCCCGAGCACCGGGTAGGCGGTCATGAAGACGCGGGCCAGCAGCACGCAGAGCACCGCGCCCACCCCGATGCCGAGGATCTGGTACCAGAACTGGACCCGGCGGTCGGTTCCCAGCCGCCAGCCGGTCGACCGGTCCTGCTGCATGTCCACGCCGACCGAGCTGCAGATGAGCAGCACGGTCGCCGCGGTGATCGCCACGAGCGGATTCCGGAGCCCCATCGCCGACATCAGGAGAACCGAGACCACGAAGGCGCTGGAGATGGGATTCTGGTCGCTGACCCCGGTGGAGATGCCGTTGATGAAGACGAAGACGACGCTGAGGCCCAGGCCGAAGAGGACCCACCGCGCGGGCTGGTGCAGCAGGCCGGTGGTGACGAGCACCACCGCGGCGGCCCAGAACAGAACCCAGAGCACGAGCATGCGGGTGGGGAAGCCGCCCCGGTCGGGGACTGCCTCGACCGCCTCCCGGGACCGTGCCCGTGCCACCGCCTGCCGGGCGATGAGCGTCAGGTCGACCAGCGCCGCTCCCATGATCCCGCCGAGCCCCACCAGGAAGCCGATCCGTCGGAAGGGCTCGTTCGCGCCCAGCCAGCCGTTCTCCCGGAGCCAGGGCGTGACGAGCCACCCGATCGACGCGGCCACCGAGGCATTGACCGAGATCCGCGATCCGACGATGAGCCCCGCGCCGACGTTGGACATCGAGAGGCCGCTCGAGCCGATCCACGCCACGCGATCGATGAGCCAGCCGCCCACCGCGCCGAACCCCGCCCCGAGGCCGAGGCTGCGCACCGAGCGCTGGAGGAGCGTCTTGTCGGTCAGCGCGCGGATGATGTTCGCGACTGCGTATCCGGACGGGTAGTCGAGCCGCATCCGGTCCACGAGCAGCGGCGTGTAGAGCATCCCCAGGCCCACGCCGAACATCCCCACGCAGGTGATGAAGAGCATCAGCTGCCAGGCCGGGGGCAGCTCCATGCCCAGCCACACCGCGGCCTGGATGAGCACCGCCATCGCGCCGAGCGAGGCGACCGAGGCGGCCATGGTCTGCATGTAGTTCGCGCCGTGACGGCCCTGGGCGCCGTAGGGGTAGGTGACGACGCTCCCCAGGATGCCGGCGAGGATCTGCCCGGGGACGAAGATCCCGAGGGTGAAGTTCATGTACGCCGCGGCCACGCCTCCGAGTGGCCCGAGGATCAGCAGGGCCACCGCGGCGAGCATCAGGTGGAAGGGCACCGTCCCCGGCCGGGGCAGCCAGGCGAATCGCAGGTGGGTCTCGTCACCGCCGGATAGCGGGGCGTCCATCTCGTCTCCTGTCCCCCCGGGGAGGCCGACCTTCGCACAGGGTCGAGGGGTTCCGCCCATTTCCGCAGCCGTTTGACAGCCGGTCGGCCGTTCTGGCATTCACGCGCGCCGCAGCTTCCCGGCCCCGGAGCTGCCGCGCTCGAAAGGAGGCCACGACATGATGCGCCTCCCGCGCTGCCAGACGACGAGGCACTGAACAAGAGGAAGTGAGCTGACGTCCCCCGTCCATCGCGGCGGGTGACGTCTCGCGGCGAGCGAACCGGTGCTCGCGTGCGTCGGAGTTGCGCACGCACGCGCCACGGGTTCGCCGTCTCGTCGCGCCCGTTCAACCCGAGGTCCTCCGCACGGCCGCGCAACGCGCCCGCCGCGCGCTGGGTTTCCGCTGCGTCGTGCCTTCCCACCGGGAAGGGCGCGCCCGAGGTCCGACATGCTGAGCGGAACGAAGCTGGAGGCCCTCTTCATGAAGCTGAAGCGGGCGCTGGAAGAGAGGGATGCGGAGGCCGCGGAGAAGCTCTTCCGCGACGTGGTGTCCGAGGCCCAGCGGCTCGGGGTCACCTCCGCGTTCGTGCATTTCATGCTGGCCGGCGCGCTGGACCGGTCTGGAAAACTGGAGATGGCATTCGAGGAGCTCAAGAAGGCAGTCGAGGCGGATCCGCTCGCGTTCCCGGTGCGCAATGCGTTCCACGACGTGGCGGCCAGGCTCCGCGCTGCGCTCGCCGACCCGGCCCGGGCGGAGAACGACGCGGACATCCCGCGCCTCTACAAGCTGCTCGTGGAGGCTGGGCAGGCGGGCCTCGATGCACATCTCGCGATGGTCCGGTACGCGGTGGCGACCGCGCAGCTGGACCTGGCGCGCTCGCTGGCCGAGGCCGTGACCACCCTCTTCCCGGCGGCCCGCGAGGCCTGGGAGGCGCTGGCCCGGGTGGCCCGCGCGCAGGGTGACACGGCTGCGGCCGCGAAGGCCGACGCCGAGGTCGCCGGTGTTCAGGTGCCGGTGCCGCTCTTCGGAGTGACGGGAAAGGCGGAAGCATGAGGCCAGAGGGCGGCGGGGCGCAGGGAAGGATTGCCCCGCCGCCCGACTGTCGGGGGTGCGGAACGACGATGAGCAAGACCGACGACATCCTCGTGAAGGTCCAGGCCGCTCAGAGCCTGTGCTCGGAAGAACCCGAGAGGGCGGAGGTGTTCCTTCGCTCGGCCCTCAGGGACGCCGACGCGCTCGGGCAGAGCTCGGCCACGCTTCACGGAGGACTCGCCAGGCGCTGGCCGAGGTCATCGAGGTGCTCGAGCTCGACCCGTTCAACCTCGTGGCGCTGAACCTCCGTCAGGTCCTCGGGAGGCGGCTGCGGTGAAGACGGACCGGACTGGGCGAAGGCCTAGAGAACCACCTGCTCCCGGTGCTCTCCGAACACGTCGCGGAGGGCATCGGAGATCTCCCCCAGCGTCGCCAGGGACTTCACCGCGTCGAGGATCAGCGGCACGAGGTTCTGCCGCGGGTCCTTCGCCGCGGTCCGGAGCGCGTCGAGCCGCCGCTGCACCGATGCGCCGTCCCGTTCCTTGCGGAGCGTCGCGAGCCTCCTGGCCTGGGCCCGCTCGACGGTCTCGTTGACCCGGAGGAGGCCCTCCGGCGGCGGCTCCTCCTCGCGGAACTCGTTCAGCCCCACGACCACCGACTCACGCGTCTCGAGCGCGCGCTGCGCCCGGTAGGCCGCGTCCTGGATCTCCTGCTGCGGGTAGCCCTGGGCGATGGCCTCGACCATCCCGCCGATGGCGTCGACCTTCTGGAGGTAGGCCTCGGCGCGGGCCTCCAGCTCGTCGGTGAGCCGCTCCAGCGTGAAGCTGCCGCCCAGCGGATCGACCACGTCCGCCACCCCGGTCTCGTGGGCGATGATCTGCTGCGTCCGGAGCGCGAGCTTCGCCGCAGCCTCCGAGGGGAGCGCCAGCGCCTCGTCCTTGCTGTTGGTGTGCAGCGACTGCGCGCCACCGAGCACCGCGGCCATCGCCTGCAGCGCCACGCGGACCACGTTGTTCTCCGGCTGCTGCGCGGTGAGCGTCGAGCCGGCAGTCTGGGCGTGGAAGCGCAGCATCTGGCTCCGCGGGTCCTTCGCCCCGAACCGCTCCCTCATCACCCGGCCCCAGAGCCGTCGCGCTGCGCGGAACTTGGCGATCTCCTCGAGGAAGTTGTTGTGGACGTTGAAGAAGAACGACAGCCGGCCGGCGAACGTGTCGACCTCGAGGCCGGCGCGACGGGCCGCGTCCACGTAGGCGATCCCGTTCCCCAGGGTGAAGGCGATCTCCTGCGCCGCCGTCGAGCCCGCCTCGCGGATGTGGTACCCGCTGATGCTGATCGGGTTCCACCGCGGGACCTTCTGCGCGCAGAAGGCGAAGACGTCGGTCACCAGCCGAAGCGAATCCTTCGGCGGGTACACGTAGGTGCCGCGGGCGATGTACTCCTTCAGGATGTCGTTCTGGACCGTGCCCGAGAGCTTCTCCAGCGGCACGCCCTGCTGCTCGCCGACCGCCGCGTAGAGCGAGAG
>DASXGF010000501.1:0-2835 GCA_036489275.1 Myxococcaceae bacterium
AATCTTCAGCGCGTACACCGCCGGGAAGGCGATCCCCATCCGCTCGGCCTTGGGGATGATCCGCGCCATGTCCCGGCCGAACACGTACTCCATGGCGATGAAGTAGCTGTCGTCGACCTGCCCCAGCTCGTGGATCTGCACGATGTTGGGGTGGTTCAGCTGGGCGGCCAGCCGGGCCTCGTCGAGGAACATCTGCACGAAGCTCTTCTGCTTCGACAGGTGCGGACGGATCCGCTTGATGACCACCGTCTTCTCGAAGCCCTCGAGGCCCTCCTGGCGGGCGAGGAAGATCTCCGCCATCCCGCCCACCGCCAGCCGGTCGAGCAGGACGTACTTGCCGAAGCGGAGTCCGCCGGTCCGTTGCGCGGGAGCTTCTCGGGTCAACGGCGCGAGGTTACCACCCCGAGGCGCAGGACCCGGACCTTGAGCGGGGGCTCCTCTCCCCGGGGCACCGGAAAGTCGAGGGGGGAGGCGTCCGGCCGGGCCACCTCCTCCGCCGTCCGCCCCGCCCGTCGCACACCCTCCGCCAAGGCCGCCTCGAACTTCCGGGCGGACAGCGCCGCCACGTTGCAGGCGGCGAGCAGCCAGCCGTCCCTGGCCACCAGCGGGGCCGTCCGCTCCACCAGCCCCGGCCAGTCGCGCGCGGCGGAGAAGGTTCCCGCCTTCCCCCGCGCGAAGCCCGGAGGGTCGAGCACCACCGCGTCGAAGCGCTCTTCCCTCCGCGCGAGCCGACGCAGCCACTCGAAGACGTCGCCCGCGAGGCGGTCGGTCGCCGGAGGAGACTGGCCGTTGAGCCGGGCGTTCTCCTCGCCCCAGACCAGGGAGCGCCGGCTGAGGTCCACGTCCACCGCCCGCGCCGCGCCGCCCGCCCTTGCGGCGATGCCGAAGGCGCCCGTGTAGGCGAAGCAGTTCAGCAGCGTCCCGCCGCGGGCGTGGGCGCGAACCCAGCCCCGGGCCTCGCGCATGTCGAGGTACAGGCCGACCGCGAGGCCCTCGCCGGGGCGGATCCGGAAGACGAGCCCCTGCTCCCGCACGTCCAGCGCCTCGACGGCCGACCCGCGCAGTGGCGCCGCGGGCGCTCGGACCGCCCGCTCCTCGCTCCGGAGCGTGCCCGCCTCCCGGGGCCGCGATTTCAAGTAGACCGCCCTGAGCGGGACCAGCTCCATCGCCGCGTCGGCCAGGGGCGCGGGGTCCTGCGCGTCGTAGGCGCTGAGCACGCCCACGTCGCCGAAGAGGTCGAGCGTCGCCCCGGGCGCCCCGTCGGCCGCGCCGTTCAGCCAGCGGAAGGCCGTGGTGCGCCTATCCTCCCGGAGTGGCGCGCGCCGCTCCAGCGCCCGGGCGAGCAGCGCCCGTGCTCCGCCGCTCATGCGACCGCGCGGCGGACCGCGGCAGCCTCGGCCAGGAGCGGCAGCAGCTCGGCGCCGAGCAGCTGGCCCTCGCGGACCACCACCCGCCCGTTCACCACCGTCCACGCCACCGGCGCGCGCATCGACGCCGCGAGGACCTCGACCGGGTCCTCGCTGTGGGCGAACTGGTCCACCAGCACGAGGTCCGCCATGGCCCCCGGGCTGATGCGGCCCGCGGGACGCCGGAAAACCCGCTCCAGGAACCCGGCCGGACCGTCCCCGAGCACCTCGGGGACGCGTTCCCGGGCCCAGAGCCGCCCGATGCGCGCCGCGCGGTGGGCGAGGACCCGCCCCGCCGTCCACTGCTCACGGAGATCTCCCACCGCGGCGCTCGCGAGAACCACCCGGTGCGCCGGCAGCCAGACCGCCTCGAACCCGTGCTGCTCGCCGAGCAGATCCGCCAGCGGGCTCCAGGCCACCAGGACCGAGGTCTCGGCCAGGCGCTGCGCCTCGGCGCCCTCGACGGCGCGGGCGTGCGCGGCCACGGTCCCGATCCCCAGCAACGCATGCCGGTCCAGTCGCTCCACCATCCGCATCCGATGCTGCTCGAAGTGCTCGGCGAGCTCGGCACTCGTCTCGGCGAGCCGGAAGTGCACCGGGGCGCGGAGGGCCTCGGCGTCGCGCCCCACCGCCCGGAGCAGCTCGTCCGAGGCGCCGAGGCAGCTGGCGAAGCCGAGGCCCGCGCGGGCCACCGGATCTTCGGCGGTCTGCCGGGCGGCCTCGACGTTCAGCTCGTGGGTGGCGATGCCGTGGCGCCCCTCGGCGGCGAGCGACGTCACCATCCGCACGCCCAGCGCCCGCGCCACCTGGAGGCGTCCGGCGAGGGCTGCCCCGCGGTCGTCCACGCCGTCCAGCTGGTCGAGCACCGTCGTCACGCCGGCGCGGAGGGCGAGCGCGATCGCCGCCGCGGCCAAGGCGGATGCCTCGGCAGCCGTGAGGGGGCGCCGCGCCCCGGGCACGTGACCCAGCTGGGCGTGACCGTCCACCCGTCCCGGCACCAGAAGCCGGCCGGCGGCCTCGATGGCCCAGTCGCCCGGACGCACCGGCTCGCTCTCGTCAGGAGAGACCCGGGCCACCATCCCGCCCTCGACCACCACCGCGCGGTGCCGGTGCACGGTCCCGCGGTCCAGCAGCGTGCAGTCCTTGACGACCAGGCGGCCTTCCATGGGAGCGACCACTGTAACCGCTGGGTCGGAGGCGAGCATGTCCGCAGTCGGAGGACTAAGCTCCGGTTTCCATGGGTGATCCGGCGTGGGGGCTTCCGCTCCACATCCACTGGGACGAGGGGCTGTCGCTGCTGACCGGTGACGGCGCGCTGCCCGGCTGTCCGGCGCCTACTCCCGGCATGCCCGTCGCCGAGGCGCTGGGTGTGGACCCGGCCACGGCCCGAGCGCTCCACGAGCGGGCCCGGCGTGGCGGCGGAGTCGAG
>DASXGF010000509.1:0-4300 GCA_036489275.1 Myxococcaceae bacterium
ACGAAGTTCTGGAAGTAGTTCGGGAAGAGCCGCTGGATGGTGAGCAGCGAGTGCACGCCGAGGCCGGCGTACCCTCCGACCAGCAGCGCAGCGGTGGGCTTCTTCGGGTCCAGCACCCGTGCCGGAGTCGAGGACTTCGGCATCGAGGAGAGGATGGTGTCGAGCCGGCCCAGGTTCTACTGAACCTTGCGGTAGTGGCTCCGGGTCCAGGCAAAGACCCCCACCACCGCGCCGGTCACCACGATGGTGACCCAGGCGCCCTCGGCGAATTTCTCGAAGACGTTGACCGCGAGGATTCCCACGCAGAGGACGAGACCCACCACGTGGATCATCCCCTGCCGGCGCCAGTCGGCGCGGTTCTGCCGCTCGCGCCACCAGAAGCGGCACATCGCCAGCTGGCTCAGGGAGAAGGTGACGAACACGTTGATCGCGTAGAGCGTGACCAGGGTGGTGATGTTCCCGCGCGTGTAGAGGAGCGCGAGCATCGACGAGCCCCCCATCAGGAGCACCCCGTTCTGCATCGTCAGCCGGTCCGAGAGCTGCGCGAAGCGATGCGGCGCCCAGCTGTCCACCGCCATGTTCGCCAGCACTCGCGGTCCGTCCAGGAACCCCGTCTGCGCGGCGACGAAGAGCAGCAGCGCCTCGGAGAGCAGGGTCAGCCAGACGAACCACTGGCCCACCGGCATCCCCGCCAGCCGGAAGGCCCCGGCGAAGCGGTCGGCGAGCACCGCGTTCATCGTCTGCCCGGGCACGTGGCTGACGTTCAGGAGGAGGTAGGCGAGGGTGATGCCGCCGGCGGTGAGAGCAAGCGAGGTCGCCATCAGCACCATGGTGCGCTTGGCGGTCTCCACCTTGGGCTCGCGCATGATCTGCAGGCCGTTGCTCACCGCCTCGATGCCGGTGTACGTGCCGGCGCCCATCGAGTAGGCGCGCAGGAAGAGCGCGAGCATCCCGGCCACCCCGAGCGTCGTCGCCCCCTGGGAGAGGCCGCCTCGGACCTGGTCCCTCACCACGTGGACCTCGTCCAGCCGTCCGAACACCGAGCCACCGATGAGAATGACGTGGGTGATCAGGAAGAGGATGAAGATGGGGGCGAGGATGGTCACCGATTCCCGGACCCCGCGGAGGTTCAGGACGACCAGCACGGCGATGGCCAGGAACTCCACCGGCAGCTTCCAGTCGGCGATGCCCGGCGGGATGAAGCTGAAGATCGCGTCCGCTCCGCTCGCGACCGAGGTGGTGATGGTCAGCACGTAGTCCACCATCAGCGCGCTGCCGGACACGACACCTGCCCTCGGACCGAGGAGCCGGGTCGCGACCACGTACCCGCCGCCGCCGAACGGGAAGTGCTCGATGATCCGCGAGTACGCCGCGGCGATGATGATGACCGTGAAGGCGGTGGCCAGCGCGAGGAACGGGGCCAGCGCCACGTGCTCCCCGAGCGCCTTGAAGGATTCCTCGGGTCCGTAGGACGAGGAGGAAAGCCCGTCCGCGCCGAGGCCCACCCAGGCGAGGAACGCCACCAGCGAGACGTGGTGGAAGACACCGGGGTCCTCCACGCTCCTCGGACGTCCGACCAGCCAGCGCCGAACCCGCCGACGGAGCGGGGGAGGCTCGGGGGGCGGAGGGACAGCGGACGGCTCTGCGCTGCTCGGGTCCACGGCCGGTGCGGCCCAGGGGTCTAGCCCCACGCACCGACCGGTGCAAACGACCCCGGGAACCGCGGGGTTAGGGCGCACCCCCGTGGCGAGTGCGCGGGGGGCAGGGCCGTCCGGCTCTGCTAGCCTGTCGGGACTGTCCCGAATGAACCTCTGGCTCGTCACCGCGCAGGACGCTCCGGGGAGCGCGCTCGCACGCGGGCTCGAGGAGGCGGGCTGGAACTGCACTCGCTTCGACGACGGTGAGGCCCTGGAGCAGGCCATCGGCGTAGAGGCGCCTGATGCCTTCGTCGTCCTCGAGCCGTGCCCGCCCTGGGGCGCCACCGGGCTCGTCTCGCGGCTCCGGTCGAAGCTCGACTCCGACTGCCCGCTGATCGTCCTCGGCGTGGAGGACGCCTCGAACCGGACACGGCTGCTCGACCTCGGCGCCGACGACGTGCTGCCGGCGAGCGTTGGCGTCGACGAGCTGCTCGCGCGCCTCCGCCGCCGCAGCGCCGTGTTCCGCCGGGCCGTGACCGCGGTGACCCGGGGTCCGGAGGACCGGGTCGCCGTCGTCGATGCGCTGACCGAGGTGCACAACCGCCGCTACTTCATGCTCCGGCTGGAGGACGAGTTCCGCCGGGCGCAGCGCTACGACAATCCGCTCGCGCTGGTCCTGGTGGACCTCGACCAGTTCCGGGGCATCAACGAGTCGTTCGGGCACCTCGTCGGCGACGGGGTCCTTCGCGCGGTGGCCCAGTGCCTGGTCGCCGCCGTGCGCGAGACCGACACCGTCGCCCGGACCGGTGGGGACGAATTCGCCTGCATCCTTCCGCAGACCCACCTCGCCGGCGCGCTCACGGTGGCGGAGCGGATCCGCCGCGACGTCGCCGCGCTCCGCACCGGGCCGGCGGCCGATGTGCTCCTCACCGCGAGCGTGGGCGTGGGGAGTCACCCGGCCGTGCAGGTGCAGACTCCCGAGGAGCTGATCGGCGCCGCGGACGGGTGCCTCGCCCGGGCCAAGCGCGAGGGTCGGAACCGCGTCTGTCTGGCAGACCCCGGGGTCGGCGCGAGTCCCCGGGGGCCCGGCACCTCGTAGAATCGCGGACTTCCAGCGGCCGGGCTTCCGCCTGGCGGGCTGGGTCGCCAGCGACCGCAAGCGCCCAGGATGGGTGTAGAATGACCCCGGGTCCGCACCGTTGAACCGGGCAAAACGGACCTGATCCCCGCGGGTTGCCGAAACCGTCTGGGTGGCCGGGCGGTTGCAACCCCGCACAGCGACCGGAAGACCCATGGAGCCTGCGCTCATGATGTCGCCCGCCCTGGGGCGACTGCTCGTGGTGGACGACGAGGAGAACATCCTCAAGTCCGTTCGCCGTGTCCTCCGGACCCAGGACTGGGAGATCCGCACCGCCCTCGACGGCGAGTCCGGGCTCGAGATCCTCGAGCAGTTCACGCCCGAGGTCGTCATCTCGGACTTCCGCCTCCCGGGAATGAACGGGGCGGACTTCCTCCTCCACGTCAAGCAGCGGGTCCCGCTCGCGCAGCGGATCATGCTGACCGGCCACGCCGATCAGCGGGCCATCGAGGAGGCCATCAACCGCTCGGAGATCTTCCGCTTCATCGCGAAGCCCTGGAACGACTCCGCGCTGCTCCTCACCGTCCAGAGCGCCTTCGAGCAGTACAAGGTGCAGGCGGAGAACGCGCACCTTCAGGAAGTCACCCGGGCGCAGAACGAGGAGCTCCGGGCGCTGAACACCGAGCTCGAGGAGCGCGTGCAGCAGCGCACCCGGCTCCTGGTGGTCGCCAAGCGCGAGTGGGAGCTCTCCTTCGACTCGCTGGACCTCCCGCTCGCCGTGGTGCGCGGCTCGGACCACACCGTCCGCCGAGCCAACGTGGCATACGCCCGGGTGGCCGGTCGCCCGGTCCAGGGCGTGAGCCAGAACCCGGCCTGCCACCAGTTTCTCTTCGGCCGAGAGACTCCCTGCACCGGCTGCCCGCTGAAGAAGGCGATCAAGAGCGGCGGCGAGGGCCGGGCCGAGATCCAGCACAAGGGAAGAATCTACGTCCTCGACGTCTACCCCATGGCGGAGGAGGGGCAGGCGGTGTGTGCGTACCGGGACGTGACCGACGAGCGGGCCATGACCGCCCGTCTGGTCGAGACCGAGAAGATGGCCGCGGTGGGTCAGCTCGCGGGCGGCGTGGCGCACGAGATCAACAACCCGCTCGCCGGCATCCTCACCTTCGCCCAGCTGATGAAGCGCGATGCGGGCCGGGCCACCGGTGACCTCGAGTCGCTGCAGCTGATCGAGGAGTCCGCGCTCCGCTGCAAGCGCATCGTGGAGAGCCTGCTCCAGTTCAGCCGCCGCTCGCAGGAGGGCGACCGCCGTCCCTTCGACCTGAAGCGCTGCGTGGAGGACGCGGCGTTCCTCTTCAACGCCCAGCTGAAGAAGTCGCCGGAGGCCTCGCTCGAGGTCCGGACCGACGCGGAGCTGCCGCCGGTCATCGGAGACACGGGTCAGATGGGCCAGGTGCTCCTGAACCTCCTGCAGAACGGGCTCTACGCGCTGGAGGGCAACGCGGGCACCCTGACCGTCAGCACCGGCCGGCGCGACACCCACGTCTTCTTCAGCGTCCGCGACACCGGCACGGGCATCGAGCCC
>DASXGF010000540.1:0-3426 GCA_036489275.1 Myxococcaceae bacterium
GGACGCTTGCCTGCTTCGAGCTGACGGACTCCGGACACCACGCTCCGACTGGCGGTTGACCTTCTGCGGACCGTGCTGACTTCTCCCCCTGAGGCCCGCGTCGGTTCCCATGGGTCCGGAGGACGGTGGTGACGACGGAACACGGGGGGAGCGTTCGGGTCTCGCTCCTGGATGGCCAGCTGCTTCGGGGTGACGCGCTGGCACGGGTGCTCACTGACTCGGGCTACCTCGTCGTCGGCCGCCACAACCGCGCCGATTCCTTCCTCTCCGCCCTCGCCCAGGAGCAGCCTCAGATCGCCTGCGTCGACGTGGCGCTCGACGACGACGACGGCGTCGATGCCCTCGCCGAGGCCCGTCAGTTCCATTCCAACCTCCAGGTCCTGGCGCTCGGGGACGGGCCGGGGGCGCTGGACCGTTGCATCGCCGCGGGCGCGGCCGCCTACCTCGACGCCCAGACGAGCGGGTGCGACGACGTACTCCACACCTTGGAGCTGCTGGCCCGGGGCGAGCGGGCGGTGTCGGCCCACATGCTGAGCGCCGTGTTCCAGACCACCCGGGCCCCGGAGCACGAGCAGCTCCGGCCGCTGTCCGCCCGCGAGCGGCAGGTGCTGGCATGGGTCTCCGCGGGGGCCGACAACGGCGACATCGCCACGAGCCTGCAGATCACCGAGCGCACGGTGAAGGCCCACGTCTCGAGCCTCTACCGCAAGCTCCGGCAGGACAACCGGACGCAGCTCGCGCTTCTCGCCCGACAGCTCGGGATTCGCCCGCCGAGTCAGTGAGCCGGTTCACCGCCGCAGCCGGCGACTGAGCGGACCCTCGTTCGCTCAGGCGGCATGCCTGGGCCACATGCGAACGCTCGGACTGCTGCTGCTCGCGGGATACGCCTCCGTCCCCCCGCGGGAGAGCGCGGACGCGGCGCGACGCTCCCTGCTGGCGCACACTCCGTCGAGCGCAAGACCCACCTCGCCCGCGACGCCGACCGGCTCACAGCGCAGGCTTCGGAGGGCTTCGTCCTCATCGACGCCGGGGAGATCCAGATCGCGAGCGTGGCCGAGCAACGCGCGCACTTCACCCGGTACTTCGCGCGGGTGACCTTCGAGCGCCGGGACGACCTCGAGCCGCGCGCGCCCGAGGCCTCGCGCTGAGCCGTCCGTCAGCGGCCTGCAGACAGCGCGCGCCGGGCCGTGCGCCGGACGAGCTGCGTCCCGCCGGCGATCGCCGCCACCTTGAGCAGGGTCAGGACGAGTCCCGGGCGACGGGCGCGGGCGGCGATCCGCTCGGGACGTTCCCAGGCGCGTCGCAGCGCTCGGCGGCGCAGCTCGGGGAGGTGCGACCGCCGCGATCGCGACAGGGCCACCTTCGTCCCGATGACGACCGCGACGACCGCGGCCAGGCCCGCCCCCGCGGCGATGACCACCCGCCGGTTTTCGCGGAGCAGCCCCCGCACATCCAGGGCCCGGTGCGCACGGCGATCCAGCTCGCGCAGCGTGACGAGGAACTCGTCGCGAAAGCGGTCCGCCGTCAGCGCGACCTGGGGCTCCGGCAGCTCTGCCGCGCTCACTGGAGCTCCTCCCGGGTCAGCATCCAGTCCAGCTTCAGCCGGTCCCGCGTCCGGGCCAGCGGCTGCTTCGGCAGCCTCTTCACCGCGAGGAACACCAGCAGCCCGGCGAGGCCCAGCACCAGGAGGCCGAGCACCAGCGCCGAGGCCCACTGCACGACGGGCACCGCGAAGACGATGGCCACCAGGGCGATGCCGAGCCCCGCGGGGGCGAGGAGGAGCGCGACGCCGAAGAGGATGCCGGCGTTGCGCGCCGCCTTCAGCTCCTGCTTCAGCTCGGCCCGGGCGTGCACCACCTCGGCCCGGACCAGGAGCTTCATCTCCGTCATCGCGTGCCGGACCAGCTCCGGCGTCGACATGTTCCGCAGCTGCGCCTCGTCCAGTCGCTGTTCTCCGAGTTCCAAGCCCACACCTCCGCGCGCACGCAGCGAACGCCCCCTGGCGTCCCCGGAGCGAAGATGGGGTCAGGCCGCGCCAGGCGCATCAGCGCGACGCTGGCACCGGGCTGCCGGAGCCTCGCCGCTCACGTCCGCTGTGCGACAGACGGCACCAACGACGGTCCCACCGCGCGGGGCGCTCAGGACCGGCCGAGGTCGAGCATCGCCTGGAGCCGGGCGATCACCAGATCGGCACCCGTGAAGAGCTGCTCCCCGTCCCAGAGCGCGGGCGTGTCCTGGCCGCCATGGACTGCGAAGTCGGCCGCCGCCTCGGGGAAGACGACGTTCCGGAAGCGGACCGCCTCGAGCAGGTTGTGCTCGGCCACCCATCGTCGGACCCGCGCCGACCGGGGCTCGTCGAGCCGATGGAAGAGCTCGACGGTTCCTGCCATCACCGCCCGCCGGCACGCGCCGCCGCGACCCGGGCGCGCTCGCGCTGGATGCGCGCGGTCTCGGCCGCGGCCTTCGGGTCGCCGGGCCCCAGCGTCGCCAGCCGCTGCTCGGCCTCGCGCAGCGCCGCGGTCGCGGCATCGAGATCGATGGACGCCGCCGGCTCGGCCTGGTCCGCGAGGACCAGCACCGTGTCGTTCTGCACCTCGACGAAGCCCCCGGCGACGAACCACGCCTGGGTGGTGCTCCCCTCGCGCACGGTCAGCGGCCCGGGGGACAGGGTGGAGAGGAACGGGCTGTGACCCGGACGGACGCCGTAGAGGCCCTCCGCGGCGGGGGCAACCACCTCGTCGGCGGGCGTGGAGATCAGCCGGCGCTCGGGGGTGACGATGTCGACGTTCAGCTTTGCCATCGGGCACTCACTCCTGGAAGTCGAACCGCACGGTCTTCGGCTCGACGGTCTCGAACTCCACCTGGTTCCGGTCGTTCACCCGGGGCTCCTTGCCCGGGATCCCGAGCACGCCCTCGAGCCAGACGAACCTCCGGTCCAGCTTTCGTACCTTCCCGTTCGCGCTCCGGGGAAACACGTCCTTGAGCTTCTTCTGGGCGATGACGTTCCCCAGCCGGTCGTAGAGCACGGCGACGTCCACCGGGCCGTAGGGATCGAACGGCGGCTTCTTCTTCGCCAGCTTCTTCTGGCTCTCGGACACGGAAGGGCCCGACGGCGGCGGCAACGACTTCGGGAGCGCAGCGAGGACCCAGAAGCGCTCGCCCGAGTTGCTGATGAAGTACAGGTCGTCCACCGTCCCCACGCAGCGCGGAAGCGTCCAGGCGACGTCGGTGTCCCGCGTCGCCTCGATGCGGCACTTCCCCTCTCCCTCCACCCGCATGACGATGCCGTACTCCGCGTTGGACGAGGCGCGCGCCTGGCTCTGCGACGCCTCCGCGGCGAGGGCGGGCGCAGCGACCGCCGCCTGGATGAGCAGGAGCAGCGTTGTCTCGCACCGGCCGGTCCTCACGCGCGCGCCGCGGTCAGCG
>DASXGF010000544.1:0-1950 GCA_036489275.1 Myxococcaceae bacterium
AAGCGAGCATCAGGAGCACGAGGGTGGTCACGGGCCTCCTCCGGTCTCCGACTGGATGCGCGAGAGGTCGGCCAGGGGCGCGAACACCTGGGCCACCTCGCGGAGCAGTCGCACGCGGTTCTCTCGCAGGGGTCGATCGTCCGTCATCACCAGCACCTTGTCGAAGAAGACATCCACCGGTCCCTTCAGCGCCCGGGCAGCGGCGAGCGCGGCCGGAGCATCCTCGGCGGCGAGCGCCTGGTGGACCTCGGTCGACGCCTGCCGGGCGGCCCGGGCCAGCTCCTTCTCCGAGGGCTCCTGGAAGAGCCGGGGATCGGCCGGCTCGGCGGAAACATCCCTCCCCTGCTTCTCAACGATGTTCGCCACCCGCCTGAAGGCGATGGCCAGCGGGGTGAAGTCCGGCGCGCCCACCACCTGCGCGAAGGCGTCGAGCCGGGCCCGCGCGAGGGGCAGGTCGTCGAAGCCGGCGGCGAGCACCGCCTCCACCACGTCACCGCGCGCCCGGTCGGCCCAGAGGGCGCGCAGCCGGCCGCGGAAGAACTCGAGGAGCTGCGACTTCGCCTCGGCACGCGGGGCCGCCCCGAGCCCGAGCTTCTTCCCCACCCCGTCGAGGGCCTGCTCCACCGCCGCGTCCAGCGAGAGCCGGTACCCGCGGCCGAGGACGAGGTGGACCACCCCGAGACAGGCCCGGCGCAGACCGAAGGGGTCCGTCGAGGCGGTGGGCGGCTTGCCCAGCGCGAAGAGGCCGGCCAGCGTGTCCAGCCGGTCGGCCATTCCCACCAGCGCGCCCGGGTCGTCGGCGGGGACCGGATCCGAGGCGCCGCGCGGCAGGTAGTGGTCGGCGATGGCCTGGGCGACCACCGGCGGCTCGCCCGAGGCGAGCGCGTACTGCCGCCCCATGATGCCCTGGAGCTCGGGGAACTCCCCCACCATCCCGGTGGTGAGGTCGGCCTTGGCCAGGAACGCGGCGCGGTCCACCACCTCGAGCAGCTCGGGGCGGCCGACCGCCCGGGTGAGCGCCGCGGCGAGGAGCCGGATGCGCCCGACCTTCTCCGCGTAGCTCCCGAGCTTGCCCTGCCACACCACCCGCTCCAGGGCCGGGACCCGGGCGGCGAGCGGCACCTTCCTGTCCTCGTCGAAGAAGAAGCGACCGTCGGTGAGGCGAGAGCGAAGCACCCGCTCGTAGCCGCGGCGGGACAGCCCCGGGTCCCTCACCGGGGTGTTGGAGATGGCGACGAAGCGCGGGAGGAGCTTGCCGGCCGCGTCCAGCACGGGGAAGTAGCGCTGGTGCGAGGTCATCTCCTGGACCAGGACCTCGGGCGGAAGGTCCAGGTGCCGCTCCTCGAAGGTGCCGAGGACGGCGGTGGGCCACTCCACCAGCTCGGTGACCTGGTCGAGCAGCGCGTCGTCCTCGCGGAGCCGCCCTCCCACCTTCCGCGCCGCCTCGGCGGCCTCGGTCCGGATGCGCTCCTTGCGCCGGGCCACGTCCGCCATCACGTGAGCGCGCTCGAGCAGGCCCGGGTAGTCCCGCGGATGCGCGACGGGGTGCGGCCCGGGCGAGAGGAAGCGATGGCCCAGGGTCATCCGCCCGCTCTTCACGTCGGCGAAGACCACCGGCACCACTTCCTGTCCGTGGAGGGCCAGGAGCCACTGCACCGGACGGCCGAAGGTCTGCTCCACGTCGCCCCAGCGCATGCTCTTCTTGAACTGGATGCCGTGCACCGCGGCGCCGAGGAGGCCGGGCAGGAGCGCGCTCGCCGCACGGCCGGTCTCGGTCACCTCCGCCGCCAGGTACTCTCCCTTCGGGGTCTGCACCCGGCGCAGTGCCTGGACCGGGACGCCCTGCGCCTCGGCGAACTTCGTCGCCGCCTTGGTGGGTGCGCCGTCCGGACCGAAGGCGGCCTTCACCGGCGGCCCGAGCGCCTGCCGGGTCGCGTCCGGGCTGCGCTC
>DASXGF010000545.1:0-10002 GCA_036489275.1 Myxococcaceae bacterium
GACCGACCTGGAAGGGCCCGTCAGCCCGTACGGCGGCGGCGGTATGCGCCCAGGTCGACCGGGGCCTCTGGGGCCTCGAGCTTCTCCGCGGGGACAACACCCTGACCGGCCGCGTAATCCCGGAGAGATTTCTGCAGCGCCTTCCGTCCACGGAATAGCCGGCTCATGACCGTTCCCACCGGGACGTCGAGGATCTCCGCGATCTCCTTGTAGGAGAACTCCTGCAGGTCCGCGAGGATGACCACCAGGCGGAAGTCGATGGGGAGACCGTCGATGGCCTTCAGGACGTCGTCCGACAGCAGACGGTCGAACATGTACTGCTCGGGGTTCGCCGCATAGTCGCTCGCGTCACGACTGATGAAGGCCTCGTGGACCGCCTCGCGCTCCGAGCCCTCGGTGACGTTCCGCTCCTTCACCTTCCGGCGGTACCGGTTGATGAACGTGTTGGTGAGGATCTTGAAGAGCCAGGCCTTGATGTTCGTCCCGCGCTCGAACTTGTCGAAGAACCGGTAGGCCCGCATGCAGGTGTCCTGCACCAGGTCCTCGGCGTCTCGCTCGTTCTTGGTCAACCGGAGTGCGGCGGAATAGAGAGGGTCCAGATGGGCCAGCACCAGCCCCTCGAATTCCTGCTTGCTGCGGTGGTTGTGGCGAAAGTCCAAATCCCGCTCCTCCCTGGCAACGCCCAACACGGACGCCCAGGCGAAGGTTGTTCTTCAGATGCCCCACGTCGGAGTGCGTCACCCATTGCTGAAGAAAAGGTGACTCTCCCGTTCGGTGGGCAACCGAGCAGGCGGCCTACTTCCGGGCGAGCGCCTGCTCCAGCGGGACGTACGGATGGCCCAGGTCGCGGGCCACGGCCTCGTAAGTGACCGATCCGCCGTAGGTATTCACCCCGCGGGCCAGGGCCTTGTCCCGGCGGATGGCCTCCACCAGGCCCACGTCCGCGATCCGCCGGGCGTAGGGCCGGGTGACGTTGGTCAGGGCGAAGGTCGAGGTCTGGGGGACGGCGCCCGGCATGTTCGCCACGCAGTAGTGAACGACGCCGTGGACCACGTAGGTCGGATTGTCGTGGGTCGTCGGCCGGCAGGTCTCGATGCAGCCGCCCTGGTCCACCGCGACGTCCACCACCACCGAGCCGGGCACCATCTCGCGGATCAGGTCCTCCTTGACCAGCTTCGGCGCGGCGGCACCGGGAATGAGGACGCCGCCGATGACCAGATCTGCCTCGCGCACCGCGCGGGCGATGGTCTCGGAGTCCGAGGAGAGCACCTCGACGCGGCCGAGGAACACGTCGTCGAGGTAGGCGAGCTGGTTCTGGTTGATGTCGAGGATGGTGACGTCCGCGCCCATCCCGACCGCGATCTTCGCCGCGTTGGTGCCCACCACGCCTCCGCCGAGGATGGCCACCCGCCCGCGCCGCACGCCGGGCACGCCGCCGAGGAGCACGCCCTTGCCGCCGTGCTCCTTCTCCAGGCTCATCGCCCCGACCTGGATGGACATGCGTCCGGCCACCTCGCTCATGGGGCGGAGGAGGGGAAGGCTTCCGTCATCGAGCTGGATGGTCTCGTAGGCGACCGCGGCGACCTTCTTCTTGAGGAGCACCTTGGTCAGCTCGGGGTCGACGCCGGCGAGGTGGAAGTAGGTGTAGACGATCTGCCCGTCCTGCATCCGCGCGTACTCGGGCGTGATGGGCTCCTTCACCTTGACGATCATCTCGGCGCGCTTCCACACCTCGTCCGCCGAGGCGATGAGCTGCCCACCGGCACGGGCGTAGTCCCCGTCGGGGAGGCCAGAGCCGACGCCGGCGCCCTGCTCGACGAGAACCTGGTGCCCGGCATCGACGAGCGCCTTCACCGCGCCCGGAACCATGCCGACCCGGTACTCGCGAACCTTGATCTCCTTGGGGACGCCGACGATCACGGGACCTGCCCTCCGAGCTGTTGGGGAAGCGCGGGGGGCCAGACCACAGGGATGTCCCCCCGGTCAAGCGCCGCGCGCGCCGACGCGGGGTGTTATGTGGCGACCCGCCATGCCGCTGTCCCGGATGCCCGCGCTGCTCGTCGCCGATCCCTCGGGGAAAGTCCTCGAGCATCCCCGGCTGCTGGCGACCGTCCGGTCGGGAGAGGAGCTGCTCCTTCCGCCCGAGCCTCCTGTCTCGCTGCCCGAGGGCGGACGGCTGGTGCACCTGCCCGGGCGCCGTCCGGTGGGGGTGGATCCGGAGAGCGGGGAGCTGGTGCTGGTGTCCGAGGTGCAGCTCGGCCGGCGGCGCTTCGTCCCGGACGCCGTGGGCGCGCTGGTGCCTCCGGGCTGGACCCGCACGTACCTGCCGGGCGAGGTGAAGGCGGACGGCCCGGTGCTCCCGCAGTGGGCGTACACCGGCGCGGGCTGGGACCGCGAGGCCGGCGGCGCGGTCGCCTGGGCGGTGCACACCGACCGTCGCACGCACTGGGACCCGGAGCGGTTCTCCACCCCGGACCTCAAGTTGCGAGTGCGGAGCGCGCGGGCGGCCGATCCCGACAACCGGGTGCTGCGGCAGCTCGAGACCTGCGCGCTCGTTTACCGCTGCTTCACCAGCCAGAACGTCTTCTACGGGCGGGACGAGGGGGCGCTCCCCGTCTCCACGATGTGCAACGCCGCCTGCGTGGGGTGCATCTCGGACCAGCCCGAGGACGGCCCGCCGGCCTCGCACGCACGGATGGACGACGGACCGAGCGCCGAGGAGCTGGCGCGGGTGGCAGTCGCCCACCTCCGCTCGGCCGGACCGCGGGCGATGGTGAGCTTCGGGCAGGGCTGCGAGGGCGAGCCGCTGACGCGGTATCGAGTCATCGCCGAGGCCATCCGGCGCATCCGCGCAGAGATCGACCGGGGCTCGCTGCACATCAACACCAACGCCAGCCTCACCGCCGGGCTCGCGGCGCTCTACGACGCGGGGCTGGACTCGATCCGCGTCTCGCTCAACTCGGCGGTGGCGGATCTCTACGAGGCTTACTACCAGCCGGAGAAGTACGGCTGGAAGGACGTGGAGGCGTCCATCGCGCTCTCCCGGGAGCGGGGCGCGTACCTGGCCCTCAATCTCCTGAGCTTCCCCGGCGTCACCGACCGGGAGGGCGAGGTGGAGGCGCTGCTCGAGGTGATCCGCAAGCATCGGGTCGACCAGGTGCAGGCGCGGAGCCTGTGCATCGACCCGCTGCAGTACCTGGAGGTGGCCCGCGACCGCGGCGCCGGCGGTCGGCCGATGGGCATCGCGCGGATGCTGCGCGTGCTTCGTGAGGGCGCACCGTGGCTCCGGGTGGGGAACTTCGCCCGGGGCAGGGGGGAACGGAGCCGGCCAGCTGGAGCTCCGGCTCGGCTGTGACGCTCGAGGTGGCGAGGCTCGCCGTCGCCCGTCGGCGCGTCGCCCCGGCCGGGGAGCCTCGCCCGGGAGCTCGACGAGGTCGGCCTCCCCGGGAGCGCCTTCGTCCACCCGCCGCTCGCGCCACCCGGCCGCGACACCGTCCGCTCGCCGCGTTGCGGAGACCCCCTCGGATTGCGAGGACGCAGGGCGTTCTGGCAGCGTCGGCCCCGCGATGCTGATCCTCCTCAAGGCCGACGTCACTCCCGAGCAGCAGGAGGCCGTCGAGAAGCACATCCGCAGCCTCGGCTACGTCCCCCACGTCATCCCCGGCGCGACCCGGACGGCGGTGGGCATCACCGGCAACAAGGGAGCGCTCGACCCCGAGCCCTTCCGGATGATGCCCGGCGTCGCCGACGCCATCCCGGTGAGCCAGCCCTTCAAGCTGGTCAGCCGCGAGGTGAAGCCCGAGGACACGCTGGTGACGGTCGGGGACCTGACCATCGGCGGCAGGGAGATCATCGTCGCGGCCGGGCCGTGCTCGGTGGAGACCCGGGAGCAGATCGTCGCCACCGCCGAGTCCGTCCGGTCCCAGGGCGCGCGGATGTTGCGGGGTGGGGCGTTCAAGCCCCGGACGTCGCCCTACGAGTTCCAGGGCCTCAAGGCCGACGGGCTGAAGCTGCTCGGCGAGGCGCGGGCGGTGACCGGTCTTCCGGTGGTGACCGAGGTCAAGGACGTGGAGAGCCTGGCCATGGTCGCCGAGGGCGCGGAGATGCTTCAGATCGGCGCCCGGAACATGCAGAACTTCTCGCTGCTGGAGGCGGTGGGCGAGCTGCGGCGTCCGGTGCTCCTCAAGCGCGGCATGAGCGCGACCTTGAAGGAGATGCTGATGGCCGCCGAGTACATCGTCGCCCGCGGCAACCGTCAGGTGGTGCTCTGCGAGCGGGGCATCCGGACCTTCGAGACGATGACCCGCAACACCTTCGACATCAACGCCATCCCGATGCTGAAGCAGCTGTCGCACCTCCCCGTCTTCGCCGACCCCTCGCACGGGGTGGGCGTGCGGCACGGCATCGCGGCGGTCGCCCGGGCGGCGGTGGCGGCCGGGGCCGACGGCCTCCTCATCGAGGTGCATCCCGACCCGGCGCGGGCGCTCTCGGACGGCGCGCAGTCGCTGACCTTCGCCGAGTTCAAGGACCTCATGTCGGGCGTGCGCGCGGTGGCCGCCGCCATCGGCCGGTCCGTCGCCGGCCCCGTGGCCTGACGTGCGGGTCCGCGTTCGCCGCGCGAGCCGGCTCGAGGCGGAGGTCGTCGCTCCAGGCGACAAGTCCATCTCCCACCGCGCGCTGCTCTTCGGAGCGCTGGGGACCTCGGCGATGGAGGTGCGGAACCTCGCTACGGGCGCGGACGTCCGCTCCACGGCCGCGTGCCTCCGCGCGCTGGGGGTGTCGATCGCCGACGGCCAGGAGCCGGGGACGGTGAGCGTTCGTGGGGTGGGGCCGGGCGGGTTCCGGCCGCCGGCGTCGGTGCTCGACTGCGGGAACAGCGGGACGACGATGCGGCTCCTGCTAGGCCTCGTCGCCGGGGCGCGGGTCGGCTGCACGCTGGACGGAGACGCGTCGCTGCGCGTGCGACCGATGCGCCGGGTGCTCGCACCGCTCCGGACGATGGGGGCGCGGATGGAAGGGCAGGGCGGTCCGGACGACGAGCGCGCGCCGCTGCGGGTCGAGCCGGTGCCGACGCTCCAGGGGCGACCGCACCGCCTGGCCATCGCCAGCGCCCAGGTGAAGAGCGCCCTCGTCCTCGCTGGCCTCGCCGCGGACGGCGAGACGCGGGTGAGCGAGCCCGAGCCGTCGCGCGACCACACCGAGCGGATGCTCGCCGAGTGGGGCGCGCCGGTGCGGCTGGAGCAGGGGGAGGTGATCGCCACGCGGCTGCTGCGGCCCCTCGCCTTGCCGGGCTCGCTCGACGTGCCCGGAGACCCTTCGTCGGCGGCGTTCTGGGTCGGCGCGGGCCTGCTGGTCCCCGGGAGCAGCGTGACGGTGCGCGGGGTGGACGTGAACCCGACGCGGACCGGGTTCCTGTCGGTGCTGGAGCGGATGGGTGCCCGGGTGGAGCGCGAGGCCGAGGAGGCCAGGGCGGGCGATCCGGTGGCGACGCTCCGCGTGCGCGGCGGTCAGGCGCTCCGGGGCACCGAGATTCGCCCGTCCGAGGTGCCCTCGCTGCTGGACGAGATCCCGCTGCTGGCCGTGGTGGCGAGCCAGGCGAGCGGTGAGACCCGGGTCACCGGGGCGGAGGGAGCTACGGGTGAAGGAGTCGGACCGCCTCCGCCAGCTCGTCCTCGGGCTCAGGGCCATGGGCGCGGACATCGACGAGCTGGACGACGGGTTCGTGCTCCGGGGGCCGGCGCGGCTCCGGGCGGCGGAGATCGACGCCGCGCACGACCACCGCATCGCCATGTGCTTCGCCATTGCCGGGCTGGTGGCGGACGGGCAGACCGAGGTCGAGGGCGCCGAGTGGGCGGACATCTCGTATCCCGGCTTCTTCACCGCGCTGGGCAGGGCCTCGTGCGCCCTGGGCTGACCGGGAGCGGGAATCTGCCGGGGTGTTTCGATAACCTGGGGGAATGGCGCTCAACCTCAACTCCCTGCGACTCTTCCTGGCCGTCGCCACCCACGGCGGCTTCTCCCGCGCGGCCCGGGTGACCGGCGTCAGCCAGCCGGCCATCTCGAAGGCGGTCCGGCTCCTGGAGGAGCAGGGGGGAGCGCAGCTCCTCGTCCGCGCGCCGTCGGGCATCGTGGTCACCGAGGCGGGGACACTGCTCCTCGAGCACGCCCGGGCCCTCTTCGCGGAGGAACGGGCGGCCGAGGAGCAGCTGGAGTCACTGCGCGGGCTGCGCCGCGGCGTGCTCCGGGTGGGGGCCAGCACCACGCTCGCCGCCTCCTTCCTGCCGCCCATCCTGGGGGAGCTGTACCGGGCGCACCCGGGGATCGACCTCCGGCTCCTCTCGGCCAATGCCCGCACCGTCATCGGCGCGGTGCTGGACCACCAGGTGGAGCTCGGTCTGGTCGAGGGACCGATTCACGACGGTCGCCTCGAGGTGCGCCCGTGGCGCGAGGACGAGCTGCTGGTCCTGGTGGGTCCCGCCCATCCGTTCGCCCGCGCCCGTCGGGTCACGGGTCCCCAGCTCATGGAAGAGCCGCTGGTCATCCGCGAGGAAGGGGCGGGGACGCGGGACGTCATGCTCGCCGCGCTCCGCAGGCGCCGGTGGACGCCCCGCCGCACCTTCGAGGTCAACAGCACCGAGGCCATCAAGGGCCTGGTCGCCGCGGGGGTCGGCTGGGCCGTGCTCTCCGCGCGCATCGTCCGGGACGAGCTGCAGCTCGGACGGCTCAAGCGCCTCGAGGTTCCCGACTTCGCCCTCCGGCGAATGCTGTCCTGGATTCGCTGGAAGGCGCGACGCCTCGGCCCGGCGGCCAGCGCATTCCGCAGCCTGGCCGAGGCGTACGCCTTTCCCTGAACAGTCAGCTCAGGGCATTCCGTCGATCTCGGGCAGGGTCGCCGAGGCCCCGAGGCCCGGCTGCTGCACGAGGAGCTTCTTCCAGAAGTTCGTCATGGTCGCTTCCTCCTTCGCCGCTCAACATGCAGCGGAGGCGGAGCGCGGTCCAAGATCTTCGGGTGGCCCTTCCCATCACCGAAAGGAATGGGGTGGGCGTCAGCGGGCCATCAGCCGGTACTGCTCCACCCAGCCGGGAAGGGCGCGCATGCGGTCGAGCCAGGCCTGGACCGACGGCCAGCGCGCCGGATCGAGCCCTGCTTCCTTCGTGAGGAAGACGTAGGCCGAGGTGGAGACGTCGGCGACGCTCGGCGTCGCTCCGGCGAGCCAGGGGCGTCCGGCGAGCTCTCGCTGGAGGAAATCCATGTCGGTCACCGCGCGCGCCTCGATCCACGCGACGGCGCCGTCGGGCGCGGTCCCGAAGCCGCGGCGGTACCAGCGGAGGTTGGGCATCGAGAAGCCGATGCGGTTCGCCTCCCAGAACATCCAGGTGGTGAGCCGTTCCCAGCTCGAGCCCGGAGGCGGGCCGAACTTCCCGGTCTCCCGGGCCAGCGACAGGAGAATCGCGTTGGACTGCGCCTGGGCCACGCCGTCCACCACGAGGACCGGCACCTCGCCGTACTGGCTCGCCCGCCGGAACTCCTCCGGACGGCCGTCGCGAGGGACGTCGAGATCGATCCAGACGTAGCGGTGGGGGACGGCCGCGAGCGTGAGGAAGGACCGGACCTTGTACGAGTGTCCGGATTCGTGGTTCCCATAGAGCACCAGGTCGCGCATCTCGCGCAGCCTAGGGCCGCTGCCCCCGCCCGGGGGGTACAGTCCCGGGCGGGAGGCCGTTCCACGTGCCCCGGTTCGCCGTCCTCGGAGATCCCGTCGCCCACTCGGCCTCGCCGCGGCTGTTCCGCTGGCTCGCCGATCGGCTGGGGCTCACCCTGACCTACGACGCGGTCCGGGTGCCGTCCGGATCGCTGGCCGCCTCCCTCGAGGAGGCGCGCGCCGGGAGGTGGGACGGGCTCTCGGTCACCCTCCCGCACAAACAGGATGCCCTCGTCCTGGCGGACCGTGCAGACCCGCGCGCCACCCGGACCGGGGCAGCGAACTGTCTGGTCCGTGCGCCGGACGGCCGGCTGGTGGCGCACAACACCGACGTCGAGGGCGTCACCGGGGCGCTGGCGAGGCACGGGCGCTCGCTCGCGGGAAGCAAGGTCCTCCTCCTCGGTGCCGGAGGCGCTGCCCGGGCCGGCGCGGTGGCGGCGCGGGATGCCGGCGTCTCGCGCCTCTGGGTTGCCAATCGCCACCCGACGCGGGCGCTGGAGCTGGCGTCGGCGTTCGACGCCGAGGCCCTTCCGCTGAGCGCCGAGGCGCTCGGACCGGTGCTTCCACAGCTCGACCTCGTGCTGCAGGCGACCTCGGTGGGGCTGGACGCGCCCGGGGACTCGCCGCTGCCCCCGGGGTGCGTGCTACACGACCGGCTGACGGTGATGGACATGGTCTACCGCCCCCTCCGGACCCGTTTCTTGAAGCACGCGGAGACCGCCGGCGCCCACTGCATCGACGGGCTGTGGATGCTGGTGTTCCAGGCGCTCGCCGCCCTGCGGCTGTGGACCGGCGCGGAGCCGGGCGACGACGTCGCTCCCGCGCTGCACGCGCACCTCGCGGAGGGCGGATGACGCTCCGGCGGCTCCGGGCGCTCACCGCGGGCGAGAGTCATGGACCGGCGCTCCTCGGCATCCTCGAGGGGCTGCCCGCGGGGCTCCCGCTCACCTCCGCGCTCATCGACCGGGACCTGGCCCGGCGGCAGAAGGGTTACGGGCGCGGAGGGAGGATGCGGATCGAGCAGGACGCGGCGGAGATCCTCGCCGGGGTGCGCTTCGGCGAGACCCTCGGCTCGCCGCTGGGCCTGCTCGTCCGGAACAAGGACTGGGAGAACTGGACCGAGCGGATGAGCCCGGCGCCCGGGGGGCCGGATCCCCGCCCGGTGCAGGTGCCGCGTCCCGGGCACACCGACCTGGCCGGCGCGCTGAAGTACGGCCGCACCGCCGACCTCCGCGACATCCTGGAGCGAGCCTCGGCCCGGGAGACGGCGATGCGGGTCGCGCTGGGGGCCGCGGCCCGGGCGTTGCTCCGGGAGCTGGGAATCCAGGTGGGAAGCTACGTCCGGAGCATCGGAACCGCCGAGGCGGATGCGGCGTCCGACGTCGCGCCGGAGCTGCTCCGGGAGGACGCCGAGGCGCTCGCGCTCCGGGCCGACGAGACCGAGACCCGCGCGCTCACCGCCGCCGGCTCCGAGCGGATGGTCGCCGCGATCCAGGAGGCGCAGCGGCGGCGAGACACCCTCGGGGGCGTCGTCGAGGTCGTCGCCACCGGAGTTCCACCCGGGCTGGGGTCGCACGTCCAGGCGGACCGCAAGCTCGACGGCCGCCTCGGCGGTGCGCTCCTCTCCATTCCTGCCATCAAGGCCGTGGAGATCGGCGACGGCATCCGTGGTGGCCAGGCCTACGGCAGCGAGACGCACGATCCCATCGTGCTCAGCGGCGACCGCCTCTCGCGCACCAGCAACCACGCCGGAGGCCTCGAGGGAGGAATCACCAACGGCGAGCCGGTGGTACTGCGGGCGGTGATGAAGCCCATCTCCACCGTCCCGGCTGCGCTCCCCTCGGTGCACCTGGGCTCCCTGGAGCTCGTCCCCGCGCACGTCGAGAGGAGCGACACCTGCGCCGTGCCCGCAGCCGGCGTGGTGACCGAGGCCGTGCTCGCGCTCGTGCTCGCGGACGCCCTGCTGGAGGCGCTGGGGGGCGACACCATGGACGCGCTCCGTCCGGCGTTCGCCCGGCTCCGGCTGTCCGCCCGTACCCGGGCGGGGCACGTCTGGCTCGTCGGGCCGATGGGCGCGGGGAAGACCGAGGCCGGGCGGCGGCTGGCGGTGCTCCTCGGGCTGCCCTTCGTGGACCTGGACGCCATCGTCGAGTCGCGGGCGGGGAGGTCGGTCGCCGAGCTGTTCCGCGGCGAGGGCGAGGCCCGATTCCGCGCGCTGGAGGCCGAGGCGGTCGGGTCGGCGGCGAAGGGACCGGCCGCGGTCGTGGCCACCGGCGGTGGCGTGGTGCTCGGCGAGCCG
>DASXGF010000559.1:0-3317 GCA_036489275.1 Myxococcaceae bacterium
CTCGATGCGGACCGCACGCATGGCCCACCTGTATTGCAAGGGGAGGGCGGGTGCACCACCTTCCATGGCTCCATGGCCGAAGAGGACACCGAGCGCTCTCCCCGGCGCCGCTGGGTCTCGATCGTCAGGACGGTCGGAGGCATCGTCCTGGGCATCGGGAGCGCCGTGCTCGTGGCCCGGCTCATGGGCCTGCAGCTGCACGACGTCCTGAGCTCGCTGCGCGCCGCGCGGCCGATTCCACTGCTCGCCGCCGTGGGTGGGACGTTCGTCCTGGTCGGGCTGCAGGCGCTCCGGTGGTGGTGGGTGGTGCGACCGGTGCTCCCGCTCCGCTACCGCGAGGCCTTCTCGGCGATGCTGGTCGCCTCGGCCTTCAACGTCCTCATCCCGGCGCGCGGCGGGGACGTCATCCGCGTGCAGTACCTGGGGAAG
The DNA here is from genome assembly GCA_036489275.1 of Myxococcaceae bacterium. Lineage (GTDB taxonomy): Bacteria > Myxococcota > Myxococcia > Myxococcales > Myxococcaceae > RPRB01. The sequence continues at coordinate 430 of DASXGF010000559.1, forward strand.
CGGACCGGGACCAGCCGCGTGACGCTGCTCGGGACCGAGATCCTCGACTACTGGAGCGACAAGGCGGGCTGGCTCGTCGCCTTCCTCATCACCTGCGCGGTGAGCCTCGTCGGCTGGAAGCAGGGCCCGCCGACCTGGCTGCTGCACGCCATCGGCATCCTGGCGCTGCTGGTGGTGGGGTCGGCAGGGCTGGCGGTCATCGCCCACCTCCCGGTGCTCCGGAGGCTCTCGCCCCGGCTGGACCCCGGGCCGCGCTGGCTCCAGAAGCTGCGCTCGGGATTCGCCGCGCACGATGGCCGGAGCCTGCTCGTGCTGGAGCTGCTGCTCGCGCCGCTGCCCTGGCTGTGGGAGTTGCCGGTGATCATGGTGGCCGGCCGCGCGCTCGACCTCTCGCTGTCGCCGATGGTCGCCTTCGCCGTGCTCACCGCCGCGAATCTGGGAACCGTCGTGCCCGTCCCGGGCGGTGCCGGCTCGTTCGAGGCCGCCGGAGCGTTCGCCCTCTCCGCGGCGGGGGTGGCGCACGGGCACGCGTTCGCCTTCGTCCTCCTTTACCACCTGAGCCTCGTCCTCCCGATGGTGGTGGCCGGGGTGGGGCTCGTCGGGCTGCAGGGAAGGTCCCTCCTGCCGCGCCTGCGTGCGGTCCGTCTGCGGAAGGCGCGCCGTCCTGCGGTGCTGGAACCCCGGCCCCGTCGGCCTTAGAAACACGGTCGAGCCGTGGAACGCATCCATCCCTGTCCCGTGTGCAAGAAGCCGGTAGCGCCGCGCAGCCGCAATCCGGCCTTCCCCTTCTGCTCCGGCCGCTGCCGCAGGATCGACCTCGGCCGCTGGTTCGGGGAGGAGTACCGGGTGGCCTCGACGCCGACCGACGACGAGGAGCAGGCCCCCTCTCCGGACGACCCGCCCGAGCGATGAGCGGCTTCATCGACCTTCACTGCCATCTCCTTCCCGGAGTGGACGACGGCGCCCGCACGCCGGAAGACGCGCTGGAGATGGCGCGGGCGCTGGTCGACGTGGGCGTCTCCACCGTGGCGGTCAGCCCGCACGCGCGCGCCGGATGCGCACCGGTGGAGGTGTGCGTCGAACGGCTCGTGGCACTGCGCGGCGCGCTGGCCGACGCCGGAGTCCCGCTCACCCTCGAGCTCGGCGCCGAGAATGCGCTGGTGGAGGACGGATTCCTCGACGGGCTGGGGACGCCCGCCGCGCGGCCGGTCCACCGCGGGCCCTACGTCCTGGTGGAGCTGCCCTACACCGCGCCGGTGCCGGCGCTTCCCATGCTCGTCTTCCAGATGATGCGCAAGGGCGTGGTGCCTCTCCTCGCGCACCCCGAGCGCTGCCTCGAGCTCCAGCGTGCGGACCGCGCGGCCGAGGTGGTGGCCCTCGGCGCGCGGCTGCAGCTCGACGTCGGGGCGCTGAGCGGTCGTTATGGCCCGGTGGCTCGCCGGACCGCTCGCGAGCTGCTCGACCGGGGCCTGTACTCGGTGGCCGCGACCGACCTCCACGCGCCGTCCGGCGCACGGCGGTGGATCGAGCGCGCGCTGTCGGATCTGCGGAGCTCCGCCGGCGACGCGGCGGTCGGTCGTCTCTTCCGGGACGGCCCGGCGCGGGTCCTTGCCGGGGAGACGGTGGAAATGCCGGAGGCGGGTAGGGTAGACGGCGGCACCCCGTGAAACGTCTTCTCAAGTTCCTGGCCAGCCTGGCCGTCACCCTGGTGTTCGGCTGGTGGGCATTCCGCGACACCCACTGGGCGGAGCAGTGGGCGAGCCTCCGCGCGGCGAACTACGTCTGGGTCCTGCCCTACATCGCGATCCTGCTCCTCATCCACCTGTCACGCACCGCGCGGTGGGGGGCGCTGCTCGCCTCGCAGGAGAAGGTCCGGTTCCGCGCGCTCAACGATGCCAGCGCCATCGGCTTCATGATGCTCCTGGTGCTGCCGTTTCGCCTCGGCGAGTTCGCCCGTCCTTTCCTCATCGCGCAGCGCAGCTCCATCCGCCGGAGCGCGGCGATGACCAGCGTGGTGCTGGAGCGGATCGCCGACGGAGTCTTCGTCGCGCTGCTGCTCCGCGGGCTCCTCTTCTTCGTCCACGGAGACGCCACCCCCGTGCGCCTGGCCCGCTACGGGGCGAACGCGATGTTCTTGATCTTCTTCGGGGGATTCGTCTTCCTCCTCTTCGCCGCCTGGCACCACGACCGCGCGGTGGGGCTGGTACGAGCGACGCTCGGACGGATCTCGCCGGGGCTGGGGCACCGCGCCTCGGACATCGTGGACAGCTTCGTGAGCGCCCTGAAGCAGCGCCACCGCCCGGCCGAGCTCGCGGCGTTCCTCGCCTGGACCTTGATCTACTGGGGGCTGAACGGGTTCGGGATGTGGGTGCTGATGCGGGCGTTCCCCTTCCAGCTCACGCTCGCCCAGTCCTACGTGGCGATGTGCCTGGTGGTGGTGGGCGTGATGATTCCCGCCGCGCCGGGGATGGTCGGCACCTTCCAGGCCGCGGTGAAGCTCGGCCTGTCCATCTTCCTTCCGGCGAGCGTGGTGAACGGCCCAGGGCTGGCTTACGCCAACGTGCTCTGGTTCTGTCAGACCGCCCAGCAGATCGGCCTGGGGTTGCTCTTCCTCTCGATCGACCAGCTGTCGTTCCGCGACATCGCCGGACGGCTGGAGCGCGAGGAAGATGCCCCGTCGGCAGCGGGCTGACGTCGAGGGCGCTCCCCGGCGTTCAACCCTGGTTGCAGTCGCAGCTGAAGCTGGTGCAGCCGCCGCCGTGGTCGACCGCGCACTGGTTCGTCGGATCGGGTCCGTCCGGGTACGTCGCGGTCCCGCTGCTCATGTTCGGCGCGGTGCACTGCCACGCGCAGGACCAGCCCTTGTTCCCCCCGCAGGAGGTGAGGGC
>DASXGF010000458.1:0-2154 GCA_036489275.1 Myxococcaceae bacterium
GCGTGGAGCAGCCCGCCCCGCGCCAGCCGGACGAGGGGCCCGAGCGCCGACGGCGAGAGCCTCCCCCGTGCCTCCACCCGCTCTGCGCGGACGCCCAGCGCGTTCGCCGCGGGGCCGAGCACGTCCTCGCGGCCGGGGCGCACCAGGCTCACCACCACCGGCTCGAAGGGGGCCTCGGTCGCCGCGGCCAGCGCGAGCAGCGAGCGCTCGGCGCCGTAGAGCCCCTGCCCGGAGCGCAGATGCACGACCCGCGTCATGCCCTCACCGGGACGGAGGCCCGCCACAGCCGGACGTAGGCCTCGACCATCGCGTCCATCGAGAAGGCCGACACGCGGGCGCGGGCCGCCTCCCCCATCGCCCTGCGCCGCGACGGGTCCAGCACGAGCGCCCGAAGCGCGGCGCCCAGCGCGTCCACGTCCTCCGGAGCCACCAGCGTCCCGGTCCTTCCGTCGGAGTGGAGCTCGGCCACCGCCGGGAGGCGGTGGGCCACGGTGGGAAGCCCGGCTGCCATCGCCTCGAGCATCGCCAGCGAGCGTCCCTCGCGCCGCGACGGCTGGGCATAGACGTCGAGGCCGGCGAGCAGCTTTGCCGCGCCGTCCACCACCTCGCCGAGTAGATGTGCCCGGGCGCCGAGCGGCGTCGCAGCCGCCCGGAGAGACGCGTCGAGCGCCCCGCGGCCGACGAGCACCAGATGAGCGTCCTCGAGATCCCCGAGGTGGCGGACCATCGCCTCGACGAGGAGGTCCGGGCCCTTCTCCGGGTGCATCCGTCCGAGGTAGCCGATGGCCACCGCTTCGCCGGGGAGCCCCATCCGTTCGCGGGCTTCCGCGCGCTGCTCCGCGGTCGGCGGCCCAGGCACGGCGATGCCGTTTCCGATGGTCACCACCGGCGTTCCGGCAGGCGCCCAGGCGCGGAGCTCGGTCCGGACCTCCGCGCCGCAGGCCACGAGCGCGCTGCTCAGCCGGGCCCCGAGCCGGGCCGCGCGCCGCTTTCCACCGGAGGGCGGCGCGAGCTGGTGGAAGGTGGCGAGGACCCGAGGCCCGGGAGCGAGGGTCCGCGCGGCGACGGCGTTGAGCCAGGGGCCGAGGTCGTGCGCGTGGGCCACCGCGGCACCGGAGACCGCCCGGGCGAGGCGCCGGATCGCCTCCAGTGACAGCCCCCGGACGTCCCCCAGCGGAGCCACCGGAATTCCCTCGGCCTCCGCCCAGGCACGCACCGGCCCGTCCTGGCCGAAGGCCACGAGCGACGGCTCCACGCCGAACGCGCGCGACCGCGCGGCTAGGTCCACCACCAGCCGCTCCAGCCCGCCGACCTCCAGGCCATGGATGACGTGCGCCACCTTCACCGGTTGCCCGCCGAGGATGGGGACGATGGCCTCGACCGGGAAGGGAGCAGTTCGCCTGATGGGATCTTGTCCGTGAGTGAAGAAAAACTCACGTTCAGCGAAACCCCGTCCGGACCCTGTTGGTCTATGACCCATCCATGTTTGGAGGGGATGGGGAGATCCCGGCGCCGGTGGTCTGGGTCGTGGACGACGACCGCGCCGTCGTCACCGCGGTCTCCCGACTCCTGCGCTCGGCGGCGCTCGACGTGGTGGGGATGCACTCGGGTCCCGAGCTGCTCGACCGGCTGGGACACTCGGTCCCCGACTGCGTCCTGATGGACCTGTGGTTGCGGGACGTCACCGGGCTGCAGCTGCTGGCCAGCTTCCAGGAGCGGGCGGGCCACGTCCCCGTCGTGTTCCTCAGCGCGGAGGCCGACGTGTCCAGCTCCGTCCAGGCCATGAAGGCCGGGGCCATCGACTTCCTGGAGAAGCCGCTGGACGACGGCGCGCTCCTCGAGGCGGTGATCCGCGCCGTGGCCCGCGGGCGCGCCTGGCGCGAGGCGCGGTCCATGCGCGAGGCGGCAGCACGTCGCCTCGCCACCCTCACCCCCAGGGAGCGGGAGGTCTTCGGGCTGGTCGCGCTCGGCAACCCGAACAAGCGCATCGCCGCCGAGCTCGGGACGACGGAGAAGACCATCAAGGTCCACCGTGGCCGGGTGATGCAGAAGCTTGGCGCCGAGTCGGTGGTGGACCTCGTCCGCCTCGCGCAGCAGGTCGGTCAGTTCGCGAGCTAACGCCGAGACCACTTGTATTGACCGGATGATCGCGCC
>DASXGF010000636.1:0-4262 GCA_036489275.1 Myxococcaceae bacterium
GGGTGAAGAAGTAGTTCCACATCCGCGCGATCGCACCGCTCTCCGGGTCGATCTCCACGCGGGTGACGGCGCGCACCGCATCCTCCCCGTCGCGGTGCCGGTACCACGAGAGGAGAATCGGCTCGCCGTGGACGTGGCGCACCTCGATCCGCGCCGGCGTCGGGAGCGCGCCCTGGGTGAACCGCGGGTCGATCCCGTCGCCGCGGCCGCCGTCCTCCGGAGCCGCCATCCGCGCGCTTCCGAGCAACATCCCCGGGAGCACGGTCGTCCTCGCCTTGTCCCGGCCCTGGACCATCGACGCGCCGACCACCTCCACCGTGGCACCGTCCAGCAGGAGCGAGGCGACGCTGTCCAGATCTCCGGCGTTGAACGCGGCACAGAAGGCATCGAGCGCCGCCGGCACCGGCCTCCGCTCGGTCTCCACGTCCGGCTCGGCGAGCTTTCCGCGCCCCCGGTGGAGCGCCGCCTTCACCGCCCCCACCGAGGTGGACAGGATGTCGGCGATGTCCTCGAGCGAGACGTCGAACGCCTCCTTGAGGACCACTGCCGCGCGCTCCTGGGGCGACAGCTGGACCAGCAACGTGCCCGCGGCTTCGCGCACGTCGCGTGACGGCAGGGTTCCGGGGTCTTCCCGGAGCGGAGGCGCCGGCGTGCGGCGGCGAACCCGGTCGATCCAGAGATTCGAGGCCACGCGGAACATCCACGCCCGCGCGTCTCGCGGAGGCTCCTGGAGCGCTCCGAGCGTGGCGAAGGCTCGGGCGAAGGCGTCCTGCACCAGGTCCTCGGCGTCCCACGGGCTCCGGCTCAGGTGGCGGCAATAGCGATACAGCGTCGCCCGGAGCGGCTCGAGCTCCGCCTGGAAGTCGCGCCAGGCGGTCTGGACGGCGTGGTGGGTGCGGTCGTCGTTCATGCCGGGGAGACGGACGAGGGGCGGCGGAGGATACGGGGTCGAGGGACCCGCCGCATCGCCCGCTCCGGCCCCGCCCGGTCGTTCATCGTCGAAGCGCGGTCAGAGCTTCCGGTTCGAGCCGTCCGCGTCGCCGGATGCAATCCGACACACGGACGGACGTCAGGCGAGCAAGCACGAACTCAGATCATGATCTCCCGACTCCGACAGCTCTTCCGCGCGCATCCAGTCGCCGCCTTCTACGCGCTGGCGTTTCCGCTTTCGTGGCGTGCATACCTCGTCGAGCTGTTCCGTCCAGGCGGCGAGCTGGGCCTCGACCCGTACGGACCGCTCGTCGCGGCCGTGCTCGTCACGGCGCTGGGTGGCGGGCTGGCCGGGCTGAGGTCCTGGGGCCGGAGCCTGCTGCGCTGGCGGGCAGCGCCCTCGCTCTACGCCTTCGCCGTCCTCTTCCCGCTGGGGGCCACCCTGCTCGGCATCGGCGCCAACGCGGCGCTCGGTGCGACACCGCCACCGCCCGAGAAGTGGGCCGCCTGGCCGTCGCTCCTCGTCGTCTTCCCGCTGGTGATGGTACTCGGAGGACCACTCGGGGAAGAACCGGCGTGGCGCGGCCTCGCCCTCGTCCGGGTCGCCGAGCGCCGGCCGATGCTCCAGGCCACGCTCTCGGTCGGTGTGGTGTGGTTCGCCTGGCACCTGCCGCTCCTGCTGGCGCGCCCGGCAGAGCTCGTGCCCGGCTTCATCGGCATTCTCTCGGCGTCGGTGGTGTTCGGCTGGCTGTATCAGCGGTCCGGGGGCGTCGTGCTGCTGCCGCTCCTGATGCACACCGCCCAGAACACGTTCGGGGGTGAGTTCGCCGGGCCGATGTTCCAGGGCGCGGACCTCACCCGCATGGCCTGGATCCGCGGAACGCTCTACGCCGCGACCGCGCTCCTCCTCGTGCTCCGCGATGCGCGGCTCAGGGTTGCACCGATCGCCGAGGCAACGGAGCTCTCCGCGCCGCGGATCGCCGCCTGAGTTCACGGCGGCCGTCGTCCCCACGCGATCAGCGCGAGCTCGAGCTGTCGGCGAAGCCCCCCGGGAAGCAGCCCCTCGGCCGCGGCAAGAGCTTTCTCGAAGGCGTCCATCTCCTCCGAGGTGGGCCTCACCGAGGACCGGCTGAAGAGGCGATTCCAGCGGACGAGCTGCTCGAGCGACTGCGCGCTGACGGGCCCTCCCGCCCGCGCGAGGATCTGCAGCCAGGCGATGGCCTGGTCCCATTTCGGCGCCGCATCGAGCAGGCGAACGGCATTCAAGCGCACGAAGTCTGGTTCGCCGGTGCTCGTCGCGAGCTCGAGGGCCCGCCGCGTGGACCCATCTGCCCAGGGGCGAGAGGCGAGGAGCGCTCGAGCGAGCCGGCTGACGGAACGGAACGAGGAGGAGAGGGCCTCCCACAGGGCGGGCTCCATCGTCGCGGGAGACAGCTCCATTCCGGCGCGGAGGGCCGCCGAGCGAAGCCGTCCGGAGCTCGCCCGGAGAAAGGGCTCGATGCGAGGCCACGCCGCCCGCCGACGGAGCTCTGCGAGGCCGGAGATCGCCACCTCGACCAACGATGGCGGCCCGCCATCGAGGAGGCCCACGTGGAAGGCCTCGAGATCGGGAACCAGCCCGAGCCGGGCCGCATGGAACTGCGCGACGCCTCGCACCAGCCCGGATCGGTCGCGGAGCCCGGCGAGGATCTCCGCCCTGGCTCCGTCTCCCTCCGTCTCGGCGAGCCGGTCGAGGCACTGGCGCCGGGCGTACGCCAGCCGGGAGCGCAAGCCCGCGCGGAGCGCCGGTGCCAGCGCCGGGGTGAAGCGAGCGGGTGAGAGCTCCTCCGCGCCCAGACGGGCAATGCGCAGGTCGCGGTCGCGCAGCGCAGCGGGGAGGACCTCGGCCGAGCGAGGTTCGGCCTCGAACATCCGACGAAAGACGAACGCGCGGACGAGGATGTCCGGGTCGGTCAGTGCTGCGGCGAGCGCAACGCGCCCGGCCGGGGTTCCGAACAGCGCCATCGCGCCGTTCCTGAGCCCCGGGGACCTGGCACGGACCGAACGCTCCACGAGGTCGAGGAGCGGCAAGCCCCGGACCCAGGCCGCCTCGTGACCGGGGGCCAGGGTTTCTTCGCACCAGCGCGCCGCCTCGGAGCGGATGGCCGGCACCCAGTCCGACAGCCGGAGAACGAAGAACGGAAGCGCGCTCGGGGCGAACCTCGTCTGGAGCACCGCGAGCCCCTCGGCACGGACCCAGCCGCTCGGATGGAATGTACAGAGCGAGACCACGGCCGGACCCAGCGCGGGCCCGATGGCCGCGAGCGTCTCCGGATCGAGCTTTCTCCACGCCGGCTCGTAGCGATCGTTCCACCAGCCCACGGCCTGGTCGCGTCGCACGGCCTTCTCCAGCCATGGCAGGCTCGACAGCGGAACGGCGGCCAGAAGCCGCTCGAGCGCCGCCGCGGCGGTCGCGGCGACCTCAGGATCGGGTGAGAAGGCGAACGCGACGAGCCGCGGGATGCGGCGCCAGTCCTCGACCCGAAGGAGCTCCGCGAGGGATCTCGCGGCCTCGGCTGCGGGCGTCCGGCTCCTGTCACCCCCGGGCTGCGCCGGTCGGAGCAGCCCCTTCAGCCACGACATGGGACCGCGCGGACGCTCCACGCGCCCGGAGGGTAGTCCAGGACCCTCGAGTGGCGCGCTCGCCCGGGCCGCGATAAGGCACTCCTGCCGGAGTGGCCCGGGTGAACGCCGGCTGTCGCATCACGGGACAGCGGGAGGAAAGTCCGAGCTCCAAAGGGCAGGGTGCTGGCTAACGGCCAGTCGGCGCGAGTCGAAGGACAGTGCCACAGAAAATAGACCGCCACGGGACGTCGCGAGGCGCCACGAGGCAAGGGTGAAACGGTGCGGTAAGAGCGCACCGCGGTCAGGGTGACCTGACCGGCACGGCAAACCCCACCCGGAGCAAGAGCCAGCAGGGAGCGTTCCACCCCATCCGGAGTGGAACAGGGGCTGCCCGCCCCAGTCTCCCGGGTCGCTCGCTGATGAGGTTCCTGGGCAACCAGGGCCCTAGAGGAATGTTCGCCGCCCTCGCGGGGGAGACTCCACGGGGGAACAGAACTCGGCTTACAGGGCCACTCCGGTTTTTTCCTAGCCAGCCACGGGCAGCTGCACCAGCAGCACGCGGTCGTTTCCGTCCGTGCGGACGGACTCCGGATTCCGGACCTTCATCCGCGCGTTCGTGCCCGGCAGCCAGAGCCCCACGAAGACGTTCACCGCGCGCGACCTCCAGCCGGCCGGCAGGATGAGGGCGAACTCGTCCTGGACGAGCTGTCCCGGTTTCCAGGTGCTGG
>DASXGF010000658.1:0-3821 GCA_036489275.1 Myxococcaceae bacterium
ATCTCGTCGTTCCAGAGATACACCTCGTCGAGCACGCTGCGGACCCACTGCTTCTTCGCGTCGCGGTCGTCGCACTTGTTGGCGAACTGGTAGGAGGGCGGGAAGCGGGATTTCGGCTGGGTCGGCGGCGAGGAGGAGCCACAGGCGATCGCCAGCGCGGCCAGGATCGGCGCGAGGGCCGTTCGTGCTGCGTCCCTTCCTCGCGCGAGCATCGTTCCCCCCTCGACCGGCTCCGGATCCGGTTCAGGGAGAACATGAGAGTGGACGGACTCAGTCAAGGGCGCGCGCCAGGGTTGAGTGCGCAACGAACATCGCCCAGCGTCCACGCGGACGGACGAGGAGCCTCGTGTCGGACGGGCTGCTCAGAACGCCAGCTCCACCCGAGAAGAACCTTCCGGCGGCGACCAGGCAGATGCACGGAACTCCGTACCCAGCACGGGCGGCGCTCAGCTCAGGACGCCGGGAGCGCCCGGCCGGAGAGCGCGCCGTACTTGGCGCGGAGGTAGGCGAGGAAGTCGGTGTCGGTGAGGCCGTGGCCGGTCACCGCCTGGACGCGCTCCTCGGCTGGAAGCCGCGCTCCGTGGCGGTGTATCTGCGCGTGCAGCCAGGCGCGAAGCGAGCCCAGCTCGCCGCGGGACACCTCGTCCCACAGCGAGGGCAGCGCGCTCTCGGCGGCCCGCATGAGTGATGCCGAATACAGGTTTCCGAGCGCGTAGGTCGGGAAATAGCCGAACTCGCCGTGCGCCCAGTGGATGTCCTGGAGCAGGCCCTCCACGTCGTCGCGGGGGCGGAGGCCCACGGTGCGCTCCATCTCCGCATTCCACGCTTCCGGGAGGTCCTCCACCGAGAGCTCGTCGCGCAGGAGGCGAACCTCGAGCGAGGTCCGGAGGACGATGTGGAGGTTGTAGGTCACCTCGTCCGCCTCGACCCGGATCGGCGAGCGCCGCACCCGGTTGATCGCGCGGTGGAAGTCCTCCAGCTCCACGTAGGCCAGCACCTCGGGGAATGCCGCCTTCAACTTCGGGAAGAGGAATCCCCAGAACGGCAGGCTCCGGCCCACCAGGTTCTCCCAGAGGCGCGACTGCGACTCGTGCAGCCCCATCGACGGCGATGCGGCGAGCGGCGTTCGGTGGTGCTCGGGGGCGAAGCCCTGCTCGTAGAGCCCGTGCCCGAACTCGTGGAGGGTGCCGAAGACCGCGGGCGAGGGGTTCCGCGGGTCGATCCGCGTGGTGAGCCGGACGTCCGTCGGGTGGGTGCCGCCGGTGAAGGGGTGGATGCTCCGGTCCTGCCGGCCAGCCTGGAGGTCGAAGCCCAGGAGCTGGAGCAGCTGCAGGGTGAAGCGCCACTGCCGCTCGGTGTCGAACGCCCGGCCCTCGAGCACCGTGGAGCCGCCCACCGTCCCGTCGAGCGCGTCCACCAGCGGAACCAGCGACGACCGGAGCCGCTCCAGGACGGGGAGGAGCCGGGCGGTCGTCATCTCCGGCTCGAAATGGTCGAGGAGCGCGTCGTAGCGCTCGCCTCCGTGCCCGATGGCGTCGGCCTGCTCGCGCCGCAGCTCGAGAAGCCGGGTCAGCGCCGGAGTGAACGGAGCGAAGGCGCGCTCGGCGCGGGCCTGGCGCCAGGCCTCGAGGCCGGTGGACTGGGCTTCCGCCAGGGCGCGGACCAGCGACTCGGGGACGCGCACCGCGTGGTCGCGCTCGCGGCGGAAGACCTTGAGCATCGCGCGGGAGTCGGCGTCGAGCTCGGTGCGCTCGGCGCGGTCGAGCCAGTCTCCGACCTCGGGAGCGACGAGCCGCTGGTGGTAGAGCCCCTGGAGCGTCGCGAGCTGGGCCGCGCGCGCCGGACCAGCCCGGGACGGAAGGTACGTCTCCTGGTCCCAGGTCATCAGGCCGAGGATGCCCGCCAGGTCCTTCAGCTCGTGCATGCGCGCGCGGAGCGCATCGAGGGCGGGTTCGGCCACGGCGGGGCGAGTCTGCGCGATGGGCCGAGGCCCGGGCAACCTGGAGAGGGCCGTTCGAGGAGGCGGACCGTCGGCAGAGGTGGCACTCTCGGCCGCGATGGCGAACGTCCTCCAGCCCGTGCTCGACGCCGAGGACGAGCGGGCCTTCCTCCGGTTCCTGGCCCAGACCCCGTACGAGGTGTACCCGCGGCGCGTTCCGCCGCACTGGAAGCCGTTCCTGGCGACGGCCGAGGCGCACGACCGGCTCCCGCCCGAGCTCTACCTCGCCGCCAGCGACCTGGGACCGGTGCTCGTGGACAAGGTGAAGCGCGGGCCGGACAAGGGCGCCTGGCGGGTCGACGAGGTCCGCTCCCCCGTCGTGTTCTGGGAGCGCTCGCAGCTGGACGAGGACGGGGCGCTGGTGGCGGGTCAGCTCTGGGCGGAGCTGGACGTCACGCCACAGACCGGACGGCGTGACGCGGGGCCGGACCGGTTCCGCCGGCGGTTCGCGGACCTGGAGGGCTGGCTGAAGAAGACCTGCCGGAGGAGCGAGCCGGTGGGCTGGCTCATCGGTCCCTCGGCGGCGCGGCGGGCCCGCGAGGGTCTGGTGCTCCGCGCGGCCGGTCACCGCGGCGAGGTGCTGCGACCGTTCCGCTGAGGCCGGAAGCTCAGCGGCGACGGTTGTTGCGGCGCCGCACCCACACCGGTGCCGGACGACCCACCAGCTTCAGCAGCAGCAGCGCCGCAGCGGCGGCGAGCGGAGCGAGGAGGTCCGACGGAGACACCGGAAGGGTCGACGTGGCAGCGAGAAACACCGGAAGACGTCCTTTCGACCTGCGAGGCAGTGTCGATTCCAGATCACTTCGAGGGCCGCCGTCCAGCCACCCTCCTCACAAAGGTGTTGCCGGGCCGCCTCGGATCCGATCCAGAGCTCCTTCACACTGTTCTCCCGACCTCGGAGCAGGGCGTGCTCTCCAGGGGGTCAGGCCGGGATGACCGGCGGCCTCCGTGACGCCCATCAGGAGATCGGATCGCCGTCATGGCAACGCTCGGACTCGTGCTGCTCGCCGCCGCGGTGGTGGGAGTCGCGGCAGTCGCGTTCATGCTCGGCCTCACCGTGTGGCACGTGCGGCGCCCCGGGCTGGTCCCCGACGCGTGGCCGGGCATCTCGGTGCTGAAGCCCCTCTGCGGCGCGGACGACGACCTCGCCGCCAACCTCGCCTCGTTCGCCGAGCTTCCGTACGGCGGCGAGTACGAGGTGGTGCTCGGGGTTCGCTCGCCGGCGGACCCGGCCTGGGCGGTGGCCGAGGAGGCGGTGCGCCGCTGGCCCCACCGGATGCGTCTGGTGCGGCAGGAGCGCGAGGTGGGGCTGAACCCCAAGGTCAACCAGCTGGTCGGGATGGCGCGCGCAGCGAGCCACGACCTCCTGGTGGTCAGCGACTCGAACATCCGGGTCCCGGACGCGTACCTGTCGGACATCGCCGCGCACCTGTCGCGGCCCGGAGTGCGCTGCGTGACGCATCCCATCGGGGGCGCCGGCCAGCGCAGCCTCGGCGCACTGCTGGACAACGTCCACCTCGCCTCGACGGTGGCCACGGGGATGGTGGCGTCGGACCGGGCGGCCCGCCGGCCCCTGGTGGTCGGCAAGTCGATGGCGCTGTGGAGGCAGGACCTCGAGCTGCTGGGCGGCTTCGAGTCGGTGGCCAACGTGCTCGCCGAGGATCACGTCCTCGGCAACCGGATCCGCCGCGAGCTGCGCGCAGGGATCGCGGTCTCCAACCTGCCGGTGTGGAACATCGCGGTGGAGAAGAGCGTGGGGCACTTCTTCCGCCGCTACTTGCGCTGGAGCGTGATCCACCGGACGGCGATCAGCTTCCCGGCC
>DASXGF010000463.1:0-2131 GCA_036489275.1 Myxococcaceae bacterium
TGTCGCGCGTCTGGAGCAGGTCGACCTGCCCCGCGAACCCGGCGAACGCCTCGTACTGGTTCACCGGAATCCGCGCCATGTCCAGCCGGTACCGCTCCTCCACCCGGAACACGTCGCCCTCGCGCTCGTCGCGGGTGAACAGCCCGAAGGGGCTCTCCAGCTTCCCTCCGGTCAGCGGATCGTCGACCCGCCATCCGGGCGGGAGCCGCAGCCCCACGTGGCTCACGTTCAGCTCGGTCCCGTCGATGAACAGCGGCGACCGGCGCGTTCCGACCGTCACGTACCGGCGGCCCACCTGCGCCGGATAGGTCAGCGGACCGAGCGTCATCCGTCCCTCGTCGACCCGCGCGAACCGCGGCGCGACGAAGTGGTAGCGCAACGACAGGGCCGCCCCCACCGCGCGCTTCACGTCCAGGCGCAGGTTCGACAGCTGCGCTCCGCCGAAGTACCGCGACAGCGCCTGCTGCAGCGCCTGGTCCCTCTGCTCGTTGGACACGCCCTCGAGCGTCTCGGCGAGCTGCGCCGCCTCGAAACCGCTGTACACCTCGAGCACGTCGCCACTGAGCGTTCCGTCCTCGGCGAGGGCGAGGTTCAGCGTCACCTCGCGTCCACCGACCGCCTGCTGCGCCGGCGTCTTCAGCGCCACCAGCGACCGCCCCGGCTCCGGCATGAGGTACGCCTCGCGCCCGTTCGCCGCCTGCTCGGGCAACAACCCGAATGGCCCGTAGCGAATCACCGTGTCCAGCCACACCGCCTCGTGTCCGGGCACCTCCACCCGCAGGCACACATAGGGGAACAGCGCCTCGTTGGGGAACCGATATGGATTCGGGTCGGTGGCGAAGGTCCGCACCATCGCCAGCCGCGCCGGGAAGCCCTCGGCCTCGAGCGCCGCCTTCAGGAGCCACAGCCGGCTCCCGCGGTCCTGCGCCAGCGTGCTCGCGGCGGTGAGACCGAGGCCCGCGTCACGCCCGGGGACCCGGTCCATCACCGCGGCGTAGATCGCGCGCACCGCGTCCAGGCCCGTCTTCCCGGCCGCGGCCGCCCGCGCGAACGCCTCCACCTCGAAGGTCCGCTGGGCCCTGGCGCTCAGCGCATCCCCAGTCGCGGTGAGGAGCCCGCCGGGGCCGGTGTCCCCCGCTCCGACGACGAGGAAGGGCAGCTGCTCGGTCCCGGACGGTGGCGAGTTGGGCTCGGGGACAAGCGCCGGAGCGCTGCGGACCTCGGCACGGATCACCTCCAGCTCTCCCTCGGTCTTCGTCGGCGGAACCGGCATGTTGTGCGCATCCACCGTCATCCCGGAGCCGCGCGGCGCCATCACCGCGTACGTCGCCCAGTCGTCCGCGACGCCGCCCACCTGGAAGTAGAACGCTCCGGCCGTCCACCCCGGGCTTGCCGCGCGCCGGGAGGGATGCGCGAGGAGGTACTCGAACTCCACCGCGTCGCCGACGCCCACGCCGGGGAGGCTCACCGTGTCCTTGTCCAGGCTCTCGGGCTCGAGCACCGAGCCGTCCGCCTTGAGCGTCCGGAGCGACAGCACCTGCGCTCCCTGCGGCACCTGCACCTCGGCCACCCGCGCCACCGCGCTCTGGTCGAGCACCTTCTCCACGGTGTGGATCCGGTCCACCATCGAGCCGTCGGCGAAGGCGCGCGTCGCCGCCGCGTCCACCACCAGGACGCTCGAGCCGTCCACGTTGCTTCCCCGGGCGTCGAACGCCTTCAGCGCCTTCCGCCCGTCGATGGCGAAGTCGGCGAGGATCTCCTTCCGGGTCCGCATCCGCTCCACCGTGCGACGCAGCGCGAGGTCAGAGCCGTCGAGCGCCAGCGCCTGCTCGCGCGCGGCGAGCGCCTCCTTGTCGTGCTTGCCCAGGGCCAACGTGTCGCCGAGCCGCTTCCATAGGGAGGGGTCCCGGGGACGGAGCGCGGTGAGCCCGCGGACCAGCGCCGCCGCCTCGTCGGTCCGCCGGAGCGCCACCAGGAGATCCGCCTCCTGCGTCGCAAGCGCCACGTCTCCCGGCAGCCGCTGGCGGAGCCGTCGCATCTCGGTGAGCGCGCGCTCGAGCTGCCCGCGGAACTTCCAGTGATTGACCCTCCGCAGCTGCTCCCCGGGGCAGGTGGAGATGTCGGCGAGCAG
>DASXGF010000695.1:0-7200 GCA_036489275.1 Myxococcaceae bacterium
CCCGGGCGTCGGAGATTGGATATGCCAGCACCGGCGCGGGACCACCGATGAAGAGGTGACCGCGGCCCGCATGCGGGAGCGCCGCTGCGTCCACCAGCACGCCGACCATCGTCGACAGCCGATCGTGCTCTTCCGCGATGCCCAGCGCGCGGCGCAGCGGCGAGGCACGGCCGTCGGCCGCGACCAGCATCCGGGCACGCACCCGCTCGGACTGTCCGTCCCGGGAGAGAGTGACCTCCACGCCTTCCGGACCGTCGGACAGCAGGGTGACGCGCGTCCTGCGGCGCACCTCCACGTCCCCTCGCCGCTCGAGGATGTCGAGGAGCGGCGCGATGAGCGCGTGGTGCTCGATGCCGAGGCCACGGTTGCCCGGCGCGTAGGGGAGCAGCGCGGTCTTCTCGCCGTCCACCACGGCGAAGCCCACGATGGGCGCGCCGCCGGAATTCAGGGCCTCGGAGAAACCGAAGGCGGTCAGCTCCTCGACGCCCACCGGATGGAGGAGCTCGCCGGCCAGCTGCTTCCGGCGATCCTGCCCCGCGTCGGCGAGGAGGGTCCGGAGGCCGAGCTGTGCCATGGCCGCGGCGGCAGTGCACCCCGCAGGGCCACCACCCGCGACGAGCACGTCGACTTCCATCAAGGCAGACAACCCTCCCCGGCCCTTCTTCCGGGGCTTCTTATAGAGTGGACCGCGCCTCGGCGCATCTTCCGTGGCCACCCCGTCGTAGGTGTCTCGTGACCGGACCTGAAGACTTCTGCCGTCGCGCCCTTCCGGAGGTGTCTCGCACCTTCGCGCTGAACATCCCGGTCCTCCCCCCGCCGATGGACCTGGTGGTCACCGTTGCCTACCTCCTCTGCCGGATCGCCGACACGCTGGAGGACGAGGCGCGGGGACAGGTGTCGGAACGCGCCGAGCTGTTTCACACGCTCGGACGCCTGGTGAAGCTGGAGCCGGGCTGGGAGGAACGCAGCGCGGATTTCGCGCAACGCTCCGTCGCCGCACTCCGCCCGTCCGCCCCCACCGCGGAGGTGCAGCTGGTTCGCGGGACGCCCGTCGTCCTGGAGGCCATGCGGGACCTTCCCGACTGGACACACCGGCACATCGCCGCCTGCGTTGGCGACATGACCGATGGGATGGCCCAGGTGATGGCCTCGCTCGACGGCGGCGCGCCCCAGGGGCTCCCCGAGCTCAAGGACACGCTCCAGTACTGCTACTACGTCGCCGGGACGGTGGGCGTGATGCTCACCGGCCTCTTCGTCGACGGCTACGACTCTGTGCGCCCGCTCAAGGCAGAGCTCGGGCCGCGGGCGCCGGCCTTCGGGCGCGCGCTCCAGCTCACCAACATCCTGAAAGACATCCGCGAGGACCTCGATCGCGGCTTCTGCTGGCTCCCGCGCACGGTGATGGACCGGCACGGCCTGACGCCCAGCACGCTCATCCTCCCCGAGAAGCGAAGCGCGGCGGTGGCGATGCTGGACGACCTGGTCGCGGTCGCGCGGCACGAGTGCGACGTCTCCTTCGAGTACTCGCTGCTGCTCCCGCGCTCGGAGCCGGGGCTCCGGCTGTTCTGCCTCTGGCCGCTACTCTTCGCGCTGCGGACCCTCGCCGCGCTGGCGCACAATCCGGCGGTCTTCGAGCCGGCGCCGGTGAAGATCGACCGCGAGACGGTGATGCGGATCATGGTGCTGACCCGCGAGAGCGTCACCGACGACCGCGCTCTCGAGGCGCTCTATGCCGAGTGCGCGCGCGGGATCCCCGAGGGTCGCACGGCATGACCGCGCCGAAGGGCCGGGAAGCGCCCTCGGCCGTCGACCGGGGGCTGGACGTGCTCGCCGCCACGCAGGACGTGGGTGGCTCGTGGAAGGGCGACTACGGTGGGCCGCTGTTCCTGGTTCCGGTGTACGTGGCCGGGCTCGAGCTGCTCGGACGTCCTCCGGATCCGGAGACTCGCGACGGGTTCATCACCTACCTCCGCGGCCACCAGAACCCGGACGGGGGGTGGGGGCTGGACGTGGAGTCCCACAGCCACGTCTTCACCTCGGTGCTCGTCTACGTGACGTTGCGTCTCCTCGGAATCCCGGCCGAGGACCCTGCCTTGGAGAAGGCGCGGGCGTGGTTCGTCCCGCACGGAGGCCCGCTGTCGAGCGGCTCGTGGGGAAAGTTCATCCTCGCGATGCTCGGGCTGTACGCGTACGAGGGGCTCGTTCCGGTGCCACCCGAGCTGTGGCTCCTGCCCGAGTCGCTGCCGCTGCACCCCTCGAAGCTCTGGTGTCACTGCCGGATGGTGTACCTGCCGATGAGCTGGCTTTACGGGCGGCGGATCCGGGCGAAGGAGACGTCACTGCTCGCCGCCATCCGCAAGGAGATCTACGCCGAGCCCTACGAGACCGTGGACTGGCCGGCGGCCCGCGAGCGGGTGTCGGCCACCGACGCGTACACCCCGCGGACGTCGTACCTGCGCGCGGCCAACGGGCTGCTCGGGCTCTACGAGCGGTTCGCTCCGGCAGGCACCCGGGAGCGGTCGATGGAGATCGTGCTCGACCAGATTCGGCGCGAGGACGCAGCGACGAACCACATCTGCATCGGCCCGATCAACAAGGTGCTGAACACCGTGGTCTGGCAGATCGCGCGCCCCGGCGGCCCCGAGGTCGAGGCGCACGTGAAGCGGCTCCCCGACTACCTCTGGCGCGGGCCGGACGGCCTGAAGATGCAGGGCTACAACTCGTCCGAGCTCTGGGACACCGCCTTCGCGGTGCAGGGGATCCTCGCCACCGGCCGGGTGGAGCGCATGGGGCCGGTGCTCGAGCGGGCGGCGCACTACATCGAGTCCAACCAGGTCCTCGAGGACGTGCCGGAGATGGAGAAGGCGTACCGGCACCGGAGCCGCGGCGGCTGGCCGTTCTCCACCCGGGCCCATGGCTGGCCGATCAGCGACTGCACCGCCGAGGGGCTCAAGGCGTCGCTCCTGCTGGAGAAGGTGGGGCTGAATCAGGTCCCCCGGTCGCGGCTCCGCGAGGCGGCGGAGGAGATCCTCTCGCTCCAGAACGAGGACGGCGGCTGGGCCACCTACGAGCTCCAGCGCGGCCCGAAGTGGCTGGAGGCGCTGAATCCCTCGGACGTGTTCTCCACCATCATGGTCGACGTCTCCTACGTCGAGTGCACGTCGGCCTGCGTCCAGGCGCTGGCCGCGTGGAGCGCGTTCGCGCCCGAGGACGCGGGGTGGCTGCGGGAGCCGATCCGGCGGGGCGAGCGCTTCATCCGCTCGGTCCAGCGACCCGACGGCTCGTGGGAAGGCAGCTGGGGCGTGTGCTTCAGCTACGGGGCCTGGTTCGGGACGGCGGGGCTGATCGCGGCGGGAGCTCGACCGGACGACCCCGCGCTGCGGCGGGCTGCCGACTACCTCGAGGCGCGACAGCGGCCGGACGGAAGCTGGAGCGAGACGCTGGAGTCCAACCGCGCGCGGCGCTGGGTGGACGGCAAGCGCGGGCACGCGGTGCAGACGTCGTGGGCGTTGCTCTCGCTCGCCGCCTGCGGACGGCGCGACTCCGAGCCGGTGCGGCGGGGTGTGGCCTGGCTTCGCGAGCACCAGGACGCCGACGGACGGTGGCCGGAGCAGCCCATCACCGGTGTGTTCAACCGGACCAGCGCCATTCACTACGACATCTACTTGCGGCTGTTTCCGGTCTGGGCCCTCGCGGTGTGCGGGAACGCGCCCCGAGGCAGCTGAGCGCGAGCTCCGGCGCACGGCGCCGACCGCCCGCCGAGGACGTCGGAGGTGTCCCGCATCCGTAACGAGGTGTCTGGCACCGTACCGAGGTGTTTGGCACCTCGTCGCCCGACCGCAGTGCCCGAACCGAGCCGGGACGAGCGCGACCTCGCCGTATGCGGCTGACCGTAACGAGGTGTCCGTGACGAGGTGTCTGGCACCGCGAAACCCGCACCTCGTCGCTCGACCGCCGAGCCGAGCCGGGACGACCCCGACGCCCCCGGCAGCGACTCCGCCGACCGCGCCGCGCTTCGCTGCATGCGGCTGACCGTTCGCGGCAGCAGGTGCAAGAACGTCGGCCTTCCTGCGACCCCTGCCGGATGGTCGCCCTTCGCCGAAAGCCACCGATGCGCCTTGCTCTCATCCTTCCCTCCTTGACGGTACTGGCCTGCGCCAGTGGGCCTGCGCCGGCTCCCTCGACCGCGGCCGCTCCGCCCGCCGCGCCCGCGGCTCCCACCCCTGTCGCGGTGCAGGCCCCTCCGGCGCTCCAGGAATTGTCGGTGGGTGGGGTCTCGGAGCGCGTCTCGGGCCCCGCCTCCGCGCTCACCGCCGCCTGCAAGGACGCCATCGCACGGGCGCGCATCGGGCTGGATGCGCTGAAGGCGATGCCGGCCCCACGCGACACCGTGACCGCGCTCGGCCTGTACGACGACGCGAACGCGGTGATCAACGACCTGGACTTCCAGGCCGAGCTCGCCCGGCAATCGAGCCCCGACGCCGAGATGCGGAAGGCCGGCGAGGAGTGCGACCGCGAGATCCAGGGCTTCGCCACCGCCATCTACCAGGATCGTGCGGTGTACGACGCGCTCTCCGGGCTCGACCTCACGGGTCAGGACGGAGCCACCGTCTGGTGGATGAAGCGTGACCTCCGCGAGTTCCGCCGAAACGGCGTGGATCGGGACGACGCCACCCGGGAGAAGGTGCGAGCCCTCAACGACGACATCGTCGCCATCGGCCAGGAGTTCGACCGCAACATCCGTCAGGGCACCCAGACCGTCTCGTTCACGCCCGCGGAGCTGGCGGGGCTGCCCGAGGACTTCCGGAAGGCCCATCCTCTGGGCGCGGACGGGATGGTCACGCTCACCACCGACTACCCCGACTACCACCCGTTCATGGCCTACGCCCGCAGCTCCAAGGCGCGGGAGAAGTTCTGGCGCGCGTACAACACCCGCGCCTCACCGGCGAACATCGAGGTGCTGTCGCGGTTGCTCACCAAGCGGTACGAGCTGGCCACGGTCCTCGGCTACGCGAACTGGGCGGATTACACCACCGAGAACAAGATGATCGGCACCGGGCGCGCAGCGTCCGCGTTCGTGGAGCGGATCACCACCGCGGCCGGCGATCGTTCCGCGAAGGAGCTGGCCCGGGTGTTGGCTCGCGAAAGGAAGGACATCCCGGGCGCGAAGCAGGTCCCTCCGTGGGACTACGGCTACTACTCCGATCGGGTGAAGATCGAGCAGTACCGGTTCGACGCCAAGGCCGCTCGCCCCTACTTCGAGTTCGATCGCGTCCAGCGCGGGGTGCTCGACGTCTCGGGCCGCCTGTTCGATCTGTCCTACCGCGCGGTGGAGGGCGCGAAGGTCTGGCATCCGGACGTGCAGGTCTACGACGTCATCGCCGGGACCTCGTATGGTGAACGCGCCGGGAAGTCGCTGGGGCGCATCTACCTCGACCTCCATCCGCGGGAGAACAAGTACAAGCACGCAGCGCAGTACGGGATGATCTCGGGTCAGGCCGGCCGGCGGCTCCCGGAGAGCGCGCTCCTCTGCAACTTCCCGCGCTCCGGCGGGCTGATGGAGTACGACGACGTCCGGACGCTGTTCCACGAGTTCGGCCACCTGGTGCACCACATCGTCGGCGGCAACACCCGCTGGGCGGCGAACTCCGGAGTCCGCAACGAGCAGGACTTCGTCGAGGCCCCCTCGCAGATGCTCGAGGAGTGGATGCGCGACGCCGGCGTCCTCCAGACCTTCGCCCGCGAGGTGAAGACCGGAAAGCCCATCCCGGCGGCGATGGTGAAGCAGCTCCGGACCGCGGACGACTTCGGCAAGGGCGTCGACGTGCGGCAGCAGATGTTCTACGCGGCGACCAGCCTCCACCTCTACGACCGTGATCCCCACGGGCTCGAGCTGACCCCGTACGTCGCCGAGATCCAGTCGCGCTACTCGCCGTTCCCGTACGTCACCGGGACCACCTTCTACACGGCGTTCGGCCACCTGAACGGGTACAGCGCGGTTTACTACACGTACATGTGGTCGAAGGTCATTGCGAAGGACCTCTTCACCGCGTTCAAGGCGAAGGGGATGTTCGACCCCGCCACCGCGCAGCGCTACCGGAAGGCCGTCCTCGAGCCGGGCGGCGGCAAGCCCGCGGCGGAGCTGGTCGCCGACTTTCTCGGTCGTCCGTACGACTTCCGGGCTTACGAGGCATGGCTTCGCGAGGGCGACGCACCAGCGCGGCCCGCGCCGAAGGCCAGCGCTTCCCCGGCAGCGCGAATGGTGAAGTGAGCCGTTCCGCCGGGTGAACTGTCGCGCCGACGTCGCCCTGCGCGGCGTCCGCGCCCTCGCTGCATGCCGATGACCCTTCCCGGCAGGGTGTGCGAAAGTCCGCGCCCCTCGAGCGGCCCCTGCCGGAGGGTCGCCTTTCCTCGAGACCGACCGAATGCGCCTCGCCCTCGCCCTCCCCTTCCTCGCCCTGCTCGCCTGTGCCAGCACCCCCGCGCCGGCGCCGACCGCCACCGCCAAGGCGGCTCCGGCACCCGCGGTGGTGAAGCCCTTGCCCGCGCTCGACGAGCCGGTCGGCGCCGCCGCCGCACGCATCGCCGGCCCCCCCGTGGAGTTCACCGCCTCGTGCGAGGACGCGATGGCCCGCGCGCGCATCGCGATCGACGCGGTGAAGGCCGTCCCA
Source organism: Myxococcaceae bacterium (assembly GCA_036489275.1). Classification (GTDB taxonomy): domain Bacteria; phylum Myxococcota; class Myxococcia; order Myxococcales; family Myxococcaceae; genus RPRB01. Next base: position 6,672 of record DASXGF010000695.1, read on the forward strand.
GCGCCCCGCGACACCGTCGCCACGCTCACCATCTACGATGACGGTCTCGCCGCCATCAACGACGCCGCCGCGCAAGCCGAGCTGGCCCGCCAGGGGAGCCCCGACCCCGCCATGCGCAAGGCCGCCGAGGAGTGCGACCGGAAGCTCCAGGCGATGTTCACCGCCATCAACCAGGACCGCGCGGTCTACGAGGTCCTCTCCTCGCTCGACATCTCGGGCCAGGACGTCACCACTCGCTGGTGGATGAAGCGTGAGCTCCGGGAGTTCCGCCGCGCCGGCGTGGACCGCGACGAGGCCACCCGGGAGAAGGTCCGCGCTCTCGCCGACGAGCTGGTCACCATCGGGCAGGAGTTCGACCGGAACATCCCCGCCGACGTGAAGAAGGTCTCCTTCGCCAAGGCGGCCCTCGCGGGCCTGCCGGCGGACTTCCTCGCCGCGCACCCGCCCGGGCCGGACGGGAAGATCGTCCTCACCACCGACTACCCGGACTACTTCCCGGTGCGGAGCTACGCGAAGAAGGCGCAGACCC
>DASXGF010000723.1:0-10537 GCA_036489275.1 Myxococcaceae bacterium
AACGTGAGCAAAGACAGTGAGTTGAACTAGCTTGGTAGCATGAGCCAGCAATGGCGCACTTTCGTTGAAGTGAGCAGACAATGGCTCGTTCTCGCTTGATGGCCGGCTGCGCGGCGTCGCGGCTCGGCCCGCAGCAGCACAGCGCGGTCGCGCGGGAACTCTCAGCAACTCCGAGTGATTGAAGGGCTCCGATCCCGGTGCTAGAGGCCTTCACCATCCATGGCCCCGACCCGGCGTTCCCCGAAGAAGCTTCGCCTCGTGAAGAGTCCCCGGACCGCCCGCGCCGCGACGAAGGCCGCCCCCCGCAAGCCGTCGGCAGCCGAGGGCAAGAAGCGCCGCCCGGCGCTCCGCACCTACGATGCCGCCACCGCGCGGCGGCTGGGGGGCGAGCAGAAGGCCTGGGAGGACGGGGAGGTGGCGAAGAGCCTGGCCAAGGCGCCGGCCCGCCGCACCGAGTTCGTGAGCGACTCGGGTATCCCCCTGCCGACGGTGCTCACGCCGGCAGACCGGGCGCGCGAGGACGCCGGATCGCTCGGGCTACCGGGGCAGTTCCCGTACACCCGGGGCGTCCAGCCGACGATGTACCGCGGCCGGCTGTGGACGATGCGGATGTTCGCCGGCTTTGGCTCGCCGGCAGACACCAACCAGCGCTTCAAGTACCTCATGGCGCACGGGGTGACCGGACTCTCCACTGCCTTCGACATGCCGGCGCTCATGGGCTACGACGCCGACCACTCGATGTCCCGCGGCGAGGTGGGCAAGGAGGGGGTGGCGATCTCCAGCCTCCGCGACTTCGAGATCCTCTTCGCCGGCATCCCGCTCGATCAGGTCACCACGTCGATGACCATCAACGCCTCGGCCATCGTGGCGCTGTGCATGTACATCGCAGTGGCCGAGAAGCAGGGCGTCCCCATGGACAAGCTCGGGGGCACCATCCAGAACGACATGCTGAAGGAGTACATCGCCCAGAAGGAGTGGATCGTTCCACCCCGGCCGGCGGTGCGCATCGTCGTCGACATGATCGACTTCTGCAGCCGGCACATGCCGCGTTGGCACCCGGTGTCGATCAGCGGGTACCACATCCGCGAGGCCGGGGCGACGGCGGTCCAGGAGCTGGCCTTCACCCTCGCCGATGGCATCGGCTACGTGGAGGAGTGCGTGAAGCGCGGCATGGCGGTGGACGACTTCGCCGCCCGCCTCTCGTTCTTCTGGGACGTCCACAACGACTTCTTCGAGGAGATCGCCAAGTTCCGCGCCGGCCGCCGCATCTGGGCCCGGGTGATGCGGGACCGCTTCGGCGCCCGGGATCCGCGGAGCTGGCAGCTGCGGACCCACGCCCAGACCGCCGGGGTGAGCCTCACCGCCCAGCAGCCCTACAACAACGTGGTCCGCACCGCGCTCCAGGGCCTGGCGGCGGTGCTCGGCGGGACCCAGTCGCTCCACACCAACTCCCTGGACGAGACGTACGCGCTGCCCACCGAGGAGTCGGTCACCCTCGCGCTGCGGACCCAGCAGCTGATCGCGCACGAGTCGGGAGTGGACCGGGTGGTGGACCCACTCGGCGGCAGCTACTACGTCGAGTACCTCACCGACGAGATGGAGCGCCGCGCCCTCGAGTACATCCGCCGCATCGACGAGATGGGCGGGATCATCCGTGCGGTGGAGGAAGGCTTCCCGCAGAAGGAGATCGGCGAGAGCGCCTACCGCTACCAGCGCGAGGTGGAGCAGGGCGAGCGGCTCATCGTCGGGGTCAACGCCTTCCAGAGCGACCGCGAGGAGCCGATCCAGATCCTCAAGATCGACGACCGCGTCGCCGAGGACCAGGAAGCGCTGCTGAAGAAGGTGAAGGCCGAGCGGAACGCGACGGCGGTCAAGGCGGCGCTGGCCAAGGTGGAGGCGGCTTGCCGGGGGACCGACAACCTCATGCCTCCGGTCCTGGAAGCGGTGAAGGCCTACGCCACGCTGGGGGAGATCTCGGATGTCTTCCGGAAGGTGTGGGGGCAGTATCGCGAAGGCGGAATCTTCTGAACCCGGCCTTGCCGGCGTTACCTTTCACCCCGCGAGTTCTCGGATGACCGACCGGAAGCTGAGAATCCTGGTGGCCAAGCCCGGACTGGATGGACACGACCGCGGGGCGAAGATCATCGCCCGCGCCCTCCGGGACGCCGGCATGGAGGTCATCTACACCGGGCTGCACCAGACCCCGGAGATGATCGTCAACGCCGCCGTGCAGGAGGACGTGGACGCCATCGGTCTATCCATCATGTCCGGCGCGCACATGACCCTCTTCCCCGCGGTGCTCGACCTCCTCAAGGAGCAGAAGGCGGCAGACATCGAGGTGTTCGGCGGCGGGATCATCCCCGACGACGACATTCCTCGGCTGAAGAAGCTGGGCGTGTCCGAGATCTTCACCCCCGGGAGCTCGACCCAGGACATCGTCCAGTGGATCCGTCAGCACATCCAGCCGCGCGCCTGACGGGATCGCTTCCCGCGCGCGTCGACGTCTACGAGGTCGGGCCGCGCGACGGGCTCCAGAACGAGCTCCGCATCGTCCCGCTGGAGGGAAAGCTGCGCCTCATCGCCGCGCTGGTGGCGGCGGGCGAGCGGCGCATCGAGGCGACCTCCTTCGTGAGCCCGCGGTGGATCCCCCAGCTCTCCGACGCCGAGGAGGTGCTGAAGAAGCTCCCCCGCGTGCCGGGCGTCACCTACTCGGCGCTGGTCCCGAACCAGAAGGGCCTCGACCGGGCCAGGGCCGCGGGGCTGACCGAGGCGGCGGTGTTCATCTCCGCCTCGGAGACCCACAGCAAGAAGAACATCAACAAGACCATGGCCGAGGCGCTCTCGGTCGCCGGAGACGTGACGCGCGGCGCGCTCGCCGCCGGGATGCGGGTCCGGGCCTACCTGAGCGTGGTGTGGGGATGCCCGTACGAGGGGTCGGTTCCCATCGAGCGGGCGGTGGAACTCTGCCGGCGGCTGGCGGACATGGGCATCTACCAGCTGAGCCTCGGGGACACGATCGGGGTGGGCGTGCCCAACCAGACGGAGGAGATCCTCGCCGCGGTCACCCGTCACGTCCCGGTCGGGAAGCTCGCCCTGCACCTCCACGACACCCGGGGGCTGGCGCTGGCCAACGCGCTGGTGGGGCTGTCCGCCGGAGTCACGACCTTCGACGCGAGCATCGGCGGCCTCGGGGGCTGTCCCTACGCGCCGGGCGCCGCGGGGAACCTCGCCACCGAGGACGTGGTGAACATGCTCCACCGGATGGGCGTGGAGACCGGCATCGACCTCGGCAAGCTGGTGGAGGCCGGCGAGGTGGCGCAGGAGCTCATCGGCCGGAAGCTGTCCGGCAAGTACCTCCAGGCGGCCCTCGGCGAGCGGGACCGCGCACAGGCCCGGCGGCGGGCCGCGCCGGCGCAATGAGATGAGGCTCGAGGGCAGCTGCCACTGCGGTCGGCTCCGGATCGCGTTCACGACCACGAAGGCGCTCACCGAGCTCCCGCTCCGCGCCTGCCAGTGCACCTTCTGCCGGCGACACGGGGGGCTCACCACCTCCGACCCGGCGGGAGAGGTGGTGCTCACGGTCTCCGAGCTCCCGGCCGGCGGCTGGTACCGGTTCGGGACGGGGATGACCGACTTCTGGGTGTGCCCGGCGTGCGGCGTCTACCTGGGCGGGTACGTCGAGTCGGACGGGCAGGGCAGGGCGGTGGTGAACACGCGCGCCCTCGACGCCCGGGCCGAGTTCACCCAGGCGCCCGCCGCGATGGACTACGGGCGGGAGTCGCCCGAGGAGCGGCTCGCCCGGCGAATGCGGGTCTGGTCCCCGGCGCGGGTTAGCGTTCAGCCCAGGTAGGCGATCGCCTCGAGGCCGACCAGCGTTCCGGCGGGGATGCGCGGCCCCTGGACGACCGATCGCGCCGGCGGCCTCGTCACGAAGTAGGTGGCGTAGACCTCGTTCATGGCGGCGAAGTCCTCCCAGCGTCCGAGGAAGATCGTCACCTTCACCACCTGCTCCATCGTGGCACCGGCCGCGACGAGCACCGCCCGGAGGTTGTCCAGGACCTGCCGGGTCTGGCCGGCGATGCCGTCGGCGAGCTTCCCGGTCGTGACGTCGACCGGGACCTGACCGGAGACGAAGACGAGGTCTCCGGCGCGGATTGCTTGCGAGTAGGGCCCGATGGCCGGTGGCGCGGCGGTGGTGGCGATCGCTTCAATGGGCTGGGTCATGGCTGCCCGATATCGCGTGCCGGTTTCGATCGCCGACACAGGAGCTGCCTGTCCTCCAGTCACAGTCGGGCATGCCGTCCGGGTCCCAGATGCATCGAGGAGGCGACTGGTCGGATCCCATTCGGTTCCTTCCGAGGTGCGATTGACAGGCCGCGTTGCGCGCGCCTCTCGTTCGGCGCCTTCGGGGGAGCCCATGAGCAAGGTCACGATCGGCCTCGGTGACACCGAGCCGCCGTCGGGAGTGCCACTCCCGAGGGTGGCGACGTCCTTCGACGGACTGTTCCTCGAGCGCCGCCTCGGCGAGGGCGGGATGGGCGAGGTCTGGCTGGCCGAGCAGCAGGAGCCGATCCGCCGTCCGGTGGCTGTGAAGATCATCAAGGCGGGGATGGACACCAAGGAAGTCATCGCCCGATTCGAGTCCGAGCGGCAGGCGCTCGCACTGATGGACCATCCGGCCATCGCCCGGATCTGGGGCGGCGGACGCACGCCGGAGGGCAGGCCGTACTTCGTGATGGAATACGTGGACGGCCAGGCCATCGACGCTCACTGTGACCACGACCGCCTCTCGCTCGCCGAGCGGATTGAGCTCCTGATCGAGGTCTGCGAGGGTGTCCAGCACGCCCACCAGAAGGCGGTCATCCACCGCGACCTCAAGCCCTCCAACATGCTGATGTCGTCGGTGAACGGGCGGGCGCAGCCCAAGGTGATCGACTTCGGGATCGCGAAGGCCATCGGCCATCGGCTGACCCAGCGGACGCTCCTCACCGAGATCGGCGCGGTCATCGGCACACCCGAGTACATGAGCCCGGAGCAGGCCGATTCCAGCGGACAGGACGTCGACACCCGGACCGACGTGTACTCGCTGGGCGTCGTGCTCTATCAGCTGGTGACCGGCCTGCTGCCGTTTTCCTCGCGCGAGCTCCGGGCGGGGACCGACGAGGATCTCCGCCGCAAGCTCCGCGAGGTCGACCCGCCCCGCCCCAGTATCCAGGTGAGCAACGCCCCGCTCGAGGCCGTGCTCGCCCGGAGCAGCGATCGGGAGACGCTGCGCCGGCAGGTTCGCGGGGACCTGGACGCGATCATCCTCAAGGCGCTGGAGAAGGAACGCTCCGCTCGCTACGGGACGGTGGCCGAGCTGGCCGAGGACCTGCGCCGCTACCTCCGGAACGAGCCCGTCGTAGCCCGCGCGCCGAGCACGCCTTACCGGATCCGCAAGTATCTCCGACGTCACGCGCTGGGAGTGGGAATCGCCTCCTCACTTGTGCTGCTGCTGTCGGCGTTCGCAGTGACCACCGCCGTTCAGGCCCGACGGGTTGCCCGGGAGCGCGACCGGGCCAACGCCGAGGCCGCGGCGGCGCAGCGGGTCAGCGCCTTCCTCACCTCGATGTTCCAGGTCTCGGATCCAAGCGAGTCGCGCGGGAACACCATCACCGCCCGCGAGGTGCTGGACCGTGCCGCGGCCGACGTCCGTTCCGCGCTCGCGCAGCAGCCGGAGCTCCAGGCGCGAATGATGGCGACGCTCGCCCAGGTCTATCGGGGGCTGGGCCTGTACCCGCAGTCGCACGCGCTGGACGAGTCCGCCCTCGACATCCGGCGCCAGCTGCTCGGCTCCGTCGCGCCGGACACGCTCGAGTCGGTGCTGAGCCTCGCCAGCGTGCTGAGGGAAGAGGGAAGGGCGACGGAGGCGGAGGCGCTGCTCAGGCCGGCGCTCGAGACGGTCGATCGGATTTCAGGGCCCGAGAGCTCCCTGGCGCTGAGAATGCGCTGGACGCTTTCTTGGATCCTGACCAACGTGGGCAAGCTCGCGGAGGCGGAGACGCTGGCTAGGCAGTCGCTGGCGACCATGGAGCGCGTGCTGGGTCCGGAGCACCCTCTGACCTGGAAGACACGTGCCAGCCTCGCCATCAATCTGACCGTGCAACACCGCTACGCCGAGGCGGTCGAGATCAACCGCCAGATCCTCGCGGAGTACGAGCGGAACCTCGGCTCCGACGCGCCGGACACCCTCATCGCCCTCGGCAACCTCGCCGGCAACCTGAGCAACGTCGGTCGGCGCGAGGAGGCGCTGCCGCTGATGCGCGACCTCGTGTCTCGCGAGGAGCGGGTCTTCGGTCCCGAGCATTCGCGAACCCTGCTGACGCTCGACAACCTGGTCCTGACCCTCAAGTGGACCAAGCGCCTGGACGAGGCCGACACCCTGGCCCGCCAGGTCACCGAGACGACACGACGAGTGCTGGGCCCCGAGCACCCGCATACCTTGCTTGCGATGGACCACCTGGCGCTCATCTGCAAAGACCGGGGTCAGTTCCTGGAGGCGGAGCGGCTCGAGCGCGAGGTCCTGGCCGTCAGGGTCCGGGTACTCGGGGTCGATCATCACGAGACTGCCATCGCCCGGTACAACGTCGCCTGCATCCTCGCGATGGCGGGGAAGCCAGCGGAGGCGCTCCAGGCGCTTCGCGATGCACTGGACCACGGGCTGCATCCGCGCGTCGCGGCGGGGATCGGCGAGGACAGCGACCTCCGGTCGCTCCAGGGAGATCCGCGCTTCCAGAGCCTGGTCGCGGAGGGCAGGGCGCCCGCGCCGTCGCGCTGACCCTCTCAGGTCACTCGCACACCAGGGCGCCGCTGATGACGCCCTCCTGGCAGGTCCCCTGACAGCACTGGATGTCGGTCCTTCCGTACTGGGACATCTTGAAGGACTGGCTGCAGTTCTCGCCGTGGGCCTGGCACTCCTCGCTACCGCATCCGCCGAGGAGCAGCCCCCCGAGGAGGCACGCCGCGATGAGCAGTCTCATGGGCTGAACTCTCTCCCGCTCGAAAATCGGTGCGCAAGCACTGAATCGTGACTTCGGCGCGTCCGCGCCGGTAGCGAACGAGGCACGACCCCGACGAGAGGTCCCCGACCGCCGAGGCCAGGGTGCGCCCTCGTCGGGGCCGCTTCCGTCAACCGGTCAGTTCCTGATGTCCGCCTTCGCGCACTGCCAGAGGCTCTGCGCCTCGCGCTTGCTGAGCACGTGCGCGTCGTAGAGCTGGTCGCTCAGGTCCCGGACGCACTCCACGTAGCCGGGCGCCGACCGATCACAGAAGCCGACCAGATCGGCGATCCGGCAGCCGTTGGAGAAGACGAGGTTCGGCGCCTTGGTGACGCAGGAGCCGACCTCCACGAGCTCCGAGCGTGGAGACCCGATGCACTGATCCACGCCGTCGGGCACCCCGTCCTGGTCCGAGAACCACCCGATGTCGGTGAACACCGAGGTGGTCAGATCCACGGGCACGACCACCACCTTGGTCAGGTCGGCGTTGATCGCCGGCTCCATCAGCTGGTTCGGGAATGCCGTCGAGTCCACGTGGGAGATGGAGGACCCGAGGGCCACCGGGTTGAGCGCGGCGAGCCTCATCAGGCCCCGCACGCTGTCGGTTCCCGCGCGCCTGGAGGTGTCGAGCTTCAGGGTCGCGGTCACCGGGCCGCCGGCGAGCGCGGTCCGGATCGAGTTCCCTGCGGTGATGCTCACGCGCACCGAGGGGATGGTGATGGTCGGATCCGTGCCGCCGAGAGCAGCCGGCGGGTCGCCCGGCTGGTTGTCGGCGACGATCACCCCGATGGCGCCCGCGGCCTGCGCATTGCCGACCTTCACGACGAAGGTGCAGGTGCCGCGGTCCAGGAACGCGATCCTCCCCGCGATGGCCGCGCCGTTCGTCAGGGGGCTGCAGGCGTCGGTGGCGCTCGGTCCTGCGGCGTTGGCAGCGTCGAGCGCCTGGACGACCTGAGCGCTGGTCCCGGCCGGTGTCAGAGCCGGCCCGAACGACGCGGTCCCGGCGACGAAGGGACCGAGTCCTGCGGGTGAAGTGAAGGTCACCGTCGGGTCCCCGATCTGGAGGACCTTCGGGGTGTCCTTTTCCGTGTTCACGCCGCTCCAGGACACCAGACCGACGCGGATGGCCGAGGCCGCGCGCTCGGCGTTGGTCATCTGGTTCCAGACCTTCCCGGTGGTCACGTCGAGCGTGTACTGGGAGTAGATGTCTGGAAGGTCGAGGGTGAGGGCTCCGGTGGCCTCGTTGGCGAAGTTGGCGAACCCGAGGCCGTGGCCGATCTCGTGGAGCAGCACGACGAGAAGGTCGGTCGTCCCGGGTAGCTCGTTGTTGTCCAGCCCGAAGTAGAAGGGGAACTGGGTGGTGAAGCGCGCCCGGATGTGCGGCACGGTCGGGTCACCGGTCTCCGCCGCGGCGAGGTCCATTCCCGAGAGCTGGTTGGCGAGCGCCGCGTGGTACCAGGTGCCCGGCAGCTCGGCACCGGGGAAGTCCGCGTGGATGAAGGTCGTTCCCGCAGAGCCGAGCACGTTGGTGCCCAGGGGCTCGAAGGTCGCGAGCACCCGGATGTCCAGCCTGGGGTGGAGGGTCGCCTCCCAGATGGACGCGGCGGTCTCGAAGACCTGGAGCCGCTGCGCGCCGAGCGTGGTGCCGGTGTTGCCGCCGATGGGGACGGCCGGCGTCGGATCGTTGAAGCCCTGACCCGGCGGGTCGCCGTTGATGATGATGATCTGACCCTGGGCCAGGGCCGCTCCGGCGAGGAGGACGGCGCCAAGGAAAGTGGTTCGAGCGAGGCCAGCCATCAGTTGCCTCCCCCGGTGGCCGCCCGCAGCGTGGCGAGGTCGTCGGTGCAGCCCACCGCGTATCCTCCGGTCCCGTCGGGGACGGCGTAGTGCACGTGCTGGTAGCGGCCCTGGAGGTTGAGCGACCGCGTGCCGTTCGCGCTCCTCGTGTCGGTGAGCCCGGCGGCGGACCGGTTCGTGGCGACCTCCGGCTTGAACGCGCCACCGCCGTGGCGCGCCGCGACCCGTTGCCCCTCCGCTCCGTCGACGACCCGTTTGGACTTCGGGGCAGCGAGGGCGGCAGGCGTGATCAGAAGACCGGCGGCAATCCCCGCCGCGGCAGCGGTGACTCGGGCCCGGAGCCGAGCGGCCCGGGTGCAGCAACTCCATCGCGTCATGTGCACATCTCCCCTTCCCATTTGCAGCAGCCATCCAGAGGCGTCTGCGGGGCGCGGAGGATCGGCAGCCCGATGGCAGGAGAGCCAGCGAGAAAAAGTGATTCCGTGAAACCGTGGATGAAGTGAGGGGAGGGGTCAGCCGGGACCCCGAGACCCGGGAGTTCTAGAGCCGGACCCCGGCCTTCCCGAAGGTGTCGCAGGACCGGATCTCCCCGGTCTGCATCCCGGTCTTGAACCAGGAGACGCGCTGGGCGCTCGAGCCGTGGGTGAAGCTCTCCGGCGACACGTACCCGCGCGACTGCCTCTGGATCCGGTCGTCGCCGACCGAGGCCGCGGCGGCCAGTCCGGACTCGATGTCGCTGGACTGGATGAGCTGGCCCTTCCCGTTCGACTTGAAGTTGGCGTTGGCGTGGTGGGCCCAGACGCCGGCGAAGCAGTCCGCCTGGAGCTCGGTGAGCACGCTGACGGCGTTGCTGTCCTCGCGGCTGCGGACGGCCCGGCGGAGCTGCGTCACCTTGCGCTCGATGCCGAGGAGGTTCTGGACGTGGTGGCCCACCTCGTGGGCGATGACGTACGCCCGGGCGAACTCGCCGGGCGCGCCCATGCGGGAGAGCTGGTTGAAGAAGCTGAGGTCCAGGTACACGCGCTGGTCGGGCGGGCAATAGAAGGGGCCCATCGCGCTCTGGGCGAACCCACACGCCGACTCGACCGACTCCTCGAAGAAGGTGAGGCGCGGCGGCTGGTACTGGATCCCGGCCTGCTGCGGGAGCACGGTGCTCCAGGTGTCCTCGGTGCTGGCGAGGATGACGCTGACGAACTCTCGCTGCTGCTGCTCGGCGGCGGTGCGCGGCTGCGCCTGCGTCTGCTGGCCGACCTGGCTCGGCGCAGGCGCCTGCTGGACGTCCGGTACCTGGCCCGTCAGGAGGTAGAAGAGGATCGCCCCGATGATGCCGATTGCGCCCCCGCCGAAGGCGATGGGCCGCCCCACCCCGCCGCCACGGCCGGCGTCGTCGACGTTGTCACTGCGCCGCCCGCCTTGCCATTCCATGGGCCGGGAACCTAGGCACGGCACTCCGCCGGACGCACGTCCGGAAACCCGGGACCGGTTTCACTCGGGGTTTCTGCCCGCCTGAGACCGCTTCCTCTGGGGCGGTCGGGGTCGAGCGATGGTCGGTACCGCACAGGTCGGCAGGGTGGATCGTCGTGGAGAGAGGGCGCTCGGCTACGGTCCGCGCCCGACCGTTGGTTTCCCGGGTGGGAGCCGGCGCTCGTGAGGGAGGAGCCCACCATGCAGATTCGCCGACTGCCGTGCCTCCGGGTCCCGGG
>DASXGF010000728.1:0-6418 GCA_036489275.1 Myxococcaceae bacterium
CCCGGCGGTGGTGGTCGTGGCCGAGGAGGTGGAGGAGCCCGTGGGCCAGGTAGAGGTCCAGCTCGTCGGCCAGGGAGCGCCGGTGGGCCCGGGCCTGCCGCCGGGCGGTGTCGAGGGAGAGGATGATGTCGCCGAGGTGGAAGGGCCCGGTCGACCCCGGGGCGGGCGCGCCGGCGGGGAAGCTGAGCACGTCGGTGGGCCGGTTCTTCCGCCGCCAGCGCCGGTTCAGGTCCTGGATGCCGGCGTCGGTCGTGAGGAGGACCGAGAGCTCCACGTCGTCGAGGTCGAGCGTGTCGAGGAAGCGCGCCGCGCTCCGGCGCAGGCGGGTGCGCACCCCGGCGACTCCGGAGAGTCCGTCGGCGCGGACCTCGATGACCGGGGAACCTCGAACCGCTCGCGGTGCCTTCTTGCGTGCCACTGCACGAATCCTAGCGAAACGCCGGTGCACGACGCGCTGACTCGCGACTTTCCTCGACGATCCGAAGCGGGACTCGAGCCGCTTGCTCGCCGACGTCCTGATCAGCGAGCCGGCGACGCCCCGCCGTCCGCCGGCAGCTCGAGGGTGAACGTCGTCCCCTCCTCCGCCGTCGACCGGACGTGGACCTCGCCGCCGTGGCCGAGGGTGACCTGGCGGACGATGTACAGCCCGAGGCCGATGCTGCCGTCGAGCGCATCGGCGTGCAGGCCCCGCTGGAACGGCTCGAACAGACCCGGCAGTACCGCGGGAGGAATCGGCGACCCGTGGTTGTGCACCGACAGCTGCGCCTTCCCCTCTTTGGCCGTGATCCGCAAGGTCACCGGCCGGTCCGCCTCCCCGTGCTGGAAGGCGTTCCCCAGGAGATTCCCGAGCGCCTGGGCGAGCCGCTCGGGGTCCCAGACGCCGGTCGGCTGCGCCAGCGTCTCGCGGTGGATGCGACGGACCTGCTCCTCGTGCATGCCGTCCAGCACCCGGGTCACGACTGCCTCGAGAGACACCGACTCGGGAGCGAGCGGCAGCCCCTGTCCCTGCCGGATGCGAGTCACGTCGAGGAGGCCGGAGATGATGGCCTGCATCCGGTCCACCGACCGCTCCATTCGCTCCACCGTGCGGAGCTGCTCGTCGGCGATGCCTCGGCGGCGGATGGTCTCCAGGCCCAGCCGCACCGAGGCGAGCGGATTCCGAAGGTCATGGCTGACGATGCCCAGCAGGCGCTGCTCGAACTCGGCCGCGGCCTGGAGCTTCCGTCGCTCGTCCTCCACCGCCGCACGGCCGACCGCGGCCTCCTTCTCCACCCGGCGTCGCTGGGTGACGTCCCGGCTCACGCAGGTGACGAGCTGCGGCTGCCCGAGCGGCGAGGGGATCGGCGACAGCGAGTACTCGTACCAGCGCGTCGACTCGCCATCCAGCAAGGCGATCTCGCTCCGGGCCGGCGCGTTGTTGGCAAAGGCCGCCTGGAGCTGGATCCGGAACTCGAGGAACGCGCCCGCGCCGAACAGCTCGTCCATGGTCCGGCCGACCATCTGGGCCGGGGTGAGCCCCACCGCCGCCGCGCCGAGGGGGTTCACGTAGCGGTACCGGGTGTCCCGGTCGAGGATGTAGACGTTTTCTTGAAGCACCTCGAGCGCGAGGCGGAGCAATTCCAGATCTTCCGACGGGCCATCGAGCGTGCGAAAAGCCCGGTTCGGGAGGGTCATCGTGCCCGGGGACGCTAGCGGCCGACCGCGACATCGCGCCCACCTCTCGACCCGCGACGTCCACCAGCCGGCAATCCATGCCGCAGCAACCGTTCAGCGTCGCTGGATGTTTCGCTCCGGGGCGAGCGAGAGCGGCGCCGCTCGGGTACCGCCGAGGGCACCCGGCGGATATGCCGGGCGCGAGTGGTAGATGCCCTCGAGCGTGTGGATGAAGGACAGCGAGATCGCGTTCAGATCGCGCAGGGTGAGGTCACACTCGTCGAGCTGTCCCTCGGTGAACACCGCGGTGATGATCCGCTGCACCAGCCCCTGGAGCCGCTCGCGGGTCGGATCCGGCATCGCCCGGCTCGCGGCCTCCACGGCGTCGGCGAGCATGACCAGCGCCGCCTCCCGGAACTGCGGCCGCGGACCGGTGTAGCGGAACAGCGAGTCCTCGAGGGCGCCGTCGCGCCCGTCGGCCTGCTGGAGCGCCTTGTGGTGGAAGTAGCCCACCAGCCGGGTGCCGTGGTGCTGCGCGATGACGTCCTGCACTGCCCGGGGCAGCTTGTAGCGCCGGGCCAGTTCCAGCCCGTCGGTGACATGCCGCTTGATGATCACCGCGCTCATCCCGGGGGCGAGGCAATCGTGCGGGTTGTCGCCCTTCTGGTTCTCGCCGAAGTAGAGCGGGTTCTTCCCCTTCCCGATGTCGTGGTAGTAGGCGCAGGTCCGTCCGAGCAGCGGATTGCAACCCGTCGCCTCGGCCGCCGCCTCCACCAGGCTCCCGACGATGATGCTGTGGTGGTAGGTGCCCGGGCTCTGGACGATGAGCTCCTTGAGCGCCGGATGGTTGAGGTTGGCCAGCTCGAGCAGCTTGAGGTCGGTCGCGTAGCCGAAGCTCAGCTCGAGCAGCGGGGTCAGCGCGAGGACCAGCGTGGGGACGAGGAGCATCGATCCGACGCCGGCGAAGCCCGCGACCAGGAGCGCGTCGCGGACCGGCCCCTTCCCCGCCGCCAGGCCGAAGGCGAGCACCACCGCTGCGTTCACCAGCCCGACCCACAGGCCGCTCCGGAAGAGCGCCGCCCGGTCCCGCGCCCTGGCGACCTGCGTCGCCGCCACCAGGCTGCCCAGCAGCCCGTAGACCGCGAAGAAGAGCGAGTTGCCGAGCATCACCCCCACCAGCATCGAGAGGACCAGCCCGAAGAACAGCGCCAGCTCCTGGTTCAGGAGGAGACGGACCAGCATCGCCCCCGCCGCGATGGGGAGAAGCACCAGCAGCGCCTGCATCGGCACCGCGGGCCAGCGGTCGTGCATCGCCTCGGCGACCGCCGCCGCCAGCCGGAACACGCCGAGGAAGAGGATCAGCAGGACCCCGAGCAGGAGCCCGTCCCGCCGGGTGGGCCGGAACCTCCGGAAGGCCTTGCGGTGGAAGGTCCAGATGCCGGCCAGCAGGAGCGCGACCACCGCCGCGGTTCCCCCGCTCGCCTCGAGGACGTCGAAGCGATCGGTCTGGGCGCGCATCGCCGCGAGCAGCCGCAGATGCTCCTGCGTCACCAGCTCGCCGTCACCGATGATCTTCTGGCCCTTCTTGATCTGGATGACCGCGTCCTTCACCGAGGCGGCGGCGATCGCCCGGCGGCGCTCGGTCTCGGGAATGTTGGCGGTCAGGTTCGGCCGGAGCGAGCGCCGCGCCAGGCGGAGCACCGCGCGCCGGAGAAGCGGCGGCGACTCGGGGAGGAGGTTCCCGGGGAGCGTGGTCCAGCGATCCATCTCCGCCCGCGCCTCGCGGACGTCGAGGATGGAGGGAACCACCACCGCGCTGGGGTGCTCGGCGCCGTCGTTCAGGTCACGGATGGTGACGAAGGTCCCAGCGGGGCCGAGGTCCTCGCGGGCCCCCACGACCGGGGCGAGGAACCCGCGAGAGAGCACGGCGAGCACCGCGCGCTCCACCTCGGACGAGGCGCGAGCATCGACCAGTGCCCTCCAGTCCTCCTCGTCCACGTCGAAGAGGCGTTGCTCGAAGGCCTGCCGGGCCTGGACGAGCACGGAGCTGTCCACCGGCTCGGGCCTGCGCCTTCCCGGCGCGGGCTTCGCCGCCGGCTCCATCCGGACGAGGGTGCTCCGCAGCGCGCCGAAGGACTCCTGCACCGCGGACTGGACCTCGGGGACCACGCCCGGGTTGAAGTCGAACACCGGGCGGACACCGGCCCGGGCCTCCTGGCGGCGGCGATCGGTGAGCGCCGCGTCCGGGAGGTCGTAGTCCCGGGTCGCCTTGAATCCGGAGGCGGAGGCGCTCTCGAACGGGCGGCCCACGTCCTCCGGCCGGAGCTGCGGCAGCGTCTGTACCGCGAATCCGGGAGCGACCAGGAGCCCGGCGAGCACCGAGACCACGCCGAGCAGGCTCAGCGCGGGAAGGGCGTGCCGCAGGGGTTCGGCCCAGCGGCTCTTCGGGTCCTCGTCCAAGAGCGGAGAACCCTAGGGTCCGGGGCGGACACGGGACAAGCGACGGAACCCGGGCAGGCAGCCGGCGGTGTTCATCCAGGGGAGAGGCGGTGTGTTCTCCGGTGGGCAGTGCACGCCCTTCACGACGACGTCATTCGGCGCGGAGCGCCTCCTGGGGATCGACCCGGGTGGCGCGGTCCGCGGGGAGGAGCGCGGCGGCGACGGTGACGAGGGAGAGCATCGCCGCGGCTCCCAGCGCCGTCGGCGGGTCCGAGGGAGCCACGCCGTAGAGCAGCCGCTCCAGGGAGCGACCGAGGAGGAGCGCGCCCCCGAGCCCGGCGACGATGCCGATGCCGGCCAAGGCGAGCGCCCGCCGGAGCACCCACCACCGCACGGTGCGCGCCGAGGCGCCAATTGCCATCCGGATGCCGATCTCCCGGGTGCGCTGGGCCACGCTGAAGGCCAGCACGCCGTACACGCCCGCCGCGGCGAGCACCACTGCCAGCCCGGCGAAGAGTCCGAGCAGCACTCCCGCCGACCTCGGCGCGGCGACCGAGTCGGAGACCCGATCCTCGAGCGTCTTCACGTCAAAGAGCGACAGGCCGGGATCCACCGCCGCCAGCTCGTGGCGTGCCGCGGAGGCGAGCGGGGCCAGCGCTTCCCGGCTCCGGATGACGAAGGTCAGCCGGCCGGAGGGACTCTGGTCGAGCGGGTAGTACATCTCGGCGCGCGGCTTTTCCCCGAGGCCATTGTGGTGGACGTCACCGACGACGCCGACGATGCGTCGCCACGGCTCGTGATCCTCCTCGTCGCCCGGGCGGATCCGGGCCCCGACAGGAGACTTCCCGCCCCAGAACCGACGCGCCGCCTCGACGTTCACCAGGGCCACCGGCTCGCCATCGGCCCGGTCGCCGTCCTCGAACGAGCGGCCTTCCTTGAGTGGGATTCCCATCGCCTCGACGTAGCCGGGCGAGGCAAAGCGGTACTCGATGGCTGGCTCGTGCGCCTTGTCGAAGACCTGACCCTCGATGGAGAAGTTGCCGTTGGTCTGGCTCCCACTCAGGGGCAAGTCGTTGATCGCGCCTGCGTAGGTCACGCCCGGAAGCGCGCGGAGCCTGGGCAGGAACGCTGCGAGCGCCGCCCGCCGGGACCCGTCGTCGAGGTACCGCTCGGGTGGGAGCTGGATCCGGAAGGCGATGGCCTCCTCCGGACGGAACCCCGGGTCCTGGCGCAGGAGCCGCTGCACGCTCTGGAGAACGAGGGCGGCACCGAGGAGCGGGGCGAGGGCCAGCGCCACCTCGAAGACGACCAGGGCCGACTGGAGCCACTGGGTCCGGTGACCGAGCGCGGTCCGCATCTCGCCCCGCACCGCGGAGAGGTCGCCGCGCGCGAGGAGGAGCGAAGGCAACACGCCGAACAGCACGGTGGTGACCACACAGAGGAGCACCGAGAAGGCCAGCACCCGTCCGTCGAGGCCCACGCCGTTCGCCAGCGCCGGAGCGCGAATGGGCAGGGCCCCGCGGAGGACCGAGGCGCCCACCCATCCCACGAGGAGGCCGAACCCGGTGCCGAGGATCGAGAGCACCGCGGCCTCGGCCAGGAGCGCCCTCGCGACCCGCCACCGATCCGCGCCCAGCGCCATCCGGACCGCGACCTCGCGCCGCCGCGCCGCCCCACGGGCGAGGAGGAGGTTCGCCAGATTCACGCACGCGATGAGGAGGACGAGCCCCACCACCGCCCCGAGCGCACCCAGAGAGGCCCGCGCCTCGCCGAGGAGCTCGTCGGTCCAGGGCACCAGGAGGATGCCGTGGTGCTGATACTCCGGGGACTCCCGGGCGATGGACTTCACCACCGAGAGAAGGTCCTTCTGCGCCGCGGCCAGCGTCACCCCGGGCGCGAGGCGGCCAATGGCGTTCATGAAATGCTGACCGCGGGGAGTCTTGGCCGGATCGTTCTGGAGGGGGATCCAGACGTCCGAGTCCCCCTGCCAGTGCGGCTGCTCGCGGACCACGCCGAGCACGGTGTGATCGCTGCCGTCGAGCCGGATGGTGGTCCCGACGATGTCCGGGCGACCCGCGTACTGCTTTCGCCAGAAGCGCTCGCCGAGCATCGCCACCAGCGGCCCACCGACCCGGTCCTCGTCCTCCGAGAACTCGCGGCCGAGCACCGGCGGGAGCCCGAGCACCCGCATCGCTCCGGCGTTCATCCGCTGGGTCGAGACCCGCACCGGCTCGCCGTCCCCGGACAGGCTCTTGTTCGTGTTGGCGAAGAGCGCGAGCCCGCTCAGGCTGCGGGACTGGGTGATCCAGTCGTGCGCGTCCGGCAC
>DASXGF010000736.1:0-5382 GCA_036489275.1 Myxococcaceae bacterium
GGTTGTCCTCTCGCCCGGAGAGGTGCTCCTCGCCGAGAGCCTCCCCCGCGAGGAGCCGGCGACCGAGCAGAGCGTCCCGGGCTGGTTCCCACCGGATGGCCCCCTCCCCACGCTGGAGGAGGCCGAGCGGCAGCTCATCGAACGGGCGCTGGTGCTGACCCGGGGGCACAAGGGGCGCACCTGCCAGATGCTCGGCATCAGCCGCCCCACCCTCGAGCGCAAGCTGGCGAAATACGAGGCTGCACGTTCCGTCAAACCTCCACTCAAGAGTGTCAGTTGAGTGTAACTGTCGGTCCGCAGACGCTTGCTGGCTTGATTGAACGTTTCGTTCAGTCCTGCGCAGGACGTTCAAACGGATCGTTCAATCGTGGGCGTTTGCCACGAACGCGCACCTGTCCATTCAGCGGGGAAGTTCTACAGATTTCAAACGTTTCCCCCCCAAGACTCCGACTGTAGGCCACGGCACGCGTCTTGGATTGGGTCCTCCTACACGCCACCGGCGGAGAGGACCTTCAACCATGCACGGCTACAACCGACCCCTGGGCCCCATCGGCTCGAACGTCGTTCCCCCCCTGCAGACCACCTCCTCCGGGATGCTGGTGACCCCGAACAAGGTCGCCGCGCCGCAAGAGGCCATCGACTTCAAGGGGTACTTCAAGGTCGAGACCTTCCCCCACAACGCCGTCATCTACCGGCCGGGCGATGCCAGTGACCGGGTGTACTTGCTGAAGACCGGCCGCGTGCGGCTGATGCGGCTGGGCCGGAACAGCCAGCGGTCGGTCGTCTCCATCCTCCGCCCAGGTGACCTGTTCGGTGAGCTCTTCCGGCCCGAGGGCACCCCGGTCGAGGAGCTGTCCGTGTCCGCCGGCGAGGCCGAGGTGTGGAGCATCGAGGGCCGCGACTTCCGCGCCCAGCTCGAGGCCCGTCCCACCCTGGCGGTGGACGTGGTGCGCGCCTATGCCGAGCGTGTCCGCTCGCTGCGCAAGCGCGTCCTGGGCCTGACCTTCAAGGAGGTCCCGGCCCGCCTGGCCGACACGCTGCTCACGCTCGCCGAGGCGCATGGTGAGCGCTGTCCGCACGGCGGCGAGACCGACCTCCGCGGCATCACCCAGCAGGACCTCGCGGACCTGGTCGGCGCGTCTCGCTCCTTCGTCTCCACGCTCATCAACGAGATGAAGCGCGACGGGATGCTCGGCAACGTGGGCCGCATCCTCTGCGTCCGCGACCAGAAGGCGCTCCGGAAGATCGCCTCGGCCGAGAAGTAGTCAGGAGCGGTCGCTCCGACGGCACGGGTGCGAGAGGGCTCGCCGCCAGCCCTCCCACGGTGGCAGTCTCCCTCGCCCCCGTGCCGAGCTTCGAGTCCAGGGCCCAGGCGGCCCAGCGTCACCGCGACGAGCGTGCCCGGGCCGAGATCGTGGCCGGAGCGCTCGACCGGCGCATGGCGAGCGTGGCGAACGTCCGGGTGGTGGCGTTCCTCGCCGCCGCCGCCTTCCTCCTCCTTACCGTCTTCCACCGGCTGCCCCTCTGGGGCTACGTCCCGGCCATCGCCGCGGCGCTCGCCTACGGCGCGCTGGCCTTCTTCCACGGGCGGCTCCTCCAGTCCGAGGCACGCGCCCGTGCCGAGGCGGCCTACCACCAGCGCGGCGAGGACCGGCTGACCGGCGCCTGGCACGCCCATCCCATCGGGGGCACGCCGCTCGAGCACCTCGCCGAGCATCCCTACGCCGCGGACCTCGACGTCTTCGGCCACGGCTCGCTCTTCCAGCTGCTCGACGAGGCCGCCACCGGCCACGGGGAGGAACGGCTCGCGGCCTGGCTCTCGGCGCCCGCCCGCCCGGACGAGGTCCGGCATCGACAGGTGCAGGTCCTCGAGCTCGCCGGACGGACGCAGTTCCGGAGGGACCTCGCGGTGGAGGGACGGCTCGGGGGGAATGCCCGGGTCTCGCCGCGGGCGTTCATCGCCTGGGCCGAGTCCCCGCCGGCGATGGACGGCGTGCGCTGGATGCGTCCCCTGGCGGTCCTGGTGCCGCTCCTCTGGGTGCTGACGGTGATCGGCGCCTCGATGGACGTCCTGCCCGGGGAGGTTCCCTGGCTCTTCCTCCTCATCCCCGCGGCGCTGCTCCTCGTGGCCCGCCCGGGCATCGCCCGCAGCTTCGAGGGCCTGGAGCTGGGGCAGCGCGGGGCGGACCGGCTCGCCCGGGCGCTGCAGCGGGTGGAGGAGGAGCCGTTCACCTCGCCCGAGCTCCGCGCGCTCGCCCGCGGCACGGAGCAGGCCACCGCCCCGAGCGTCGCGATGCGCCGTCTCGCCCGGCTCTCCTCGCTCGCCGAGCAGCGCCGGAACCAGCTCCACGTGGTGGTGAACGTGCTGACCCTCTGGGACCTGCACGTCTTCTTCCGGCTGGACGACTGGCGCCGGCGGCACGGCCAGGCCGTGGCCGGGTGGCTGGACCGGCTGGCCGACGTGGAGGCCCTGTCCTGCCTCGGGGGGTATCTCCACGACCGGCCGGATCTGGTGATGCCCGAGGTGGTGGAGCACGGGCCGCGCTTCGTCGCCGAGCGGCTCGCCCACCCGCTGCTCGACGACGCCGTCCCCAACGACGTCTCGCTCGACGGACCGGGCCAGCTGCTCCTGGTCACCGGCTCCAACATGTCCGGCAAGTCGACGCTGCTCCGGGCGATTGGCCTGAACACCGTGCTCGCGCTGGCCGGCGGGCCGGTGTCCGCGCGACGCCTCTCGCTGTCGGCGCTGCACACCTGGACCAGCATGCGGGTGCAGGATTCGCTCGAGCAGGGGGTGTCCTTCTTCTACGCCGAGGTGCGCCGGCTGAAGCAGGTGCTCGAGGGCGCTGGCGGGCACCCGCGGGAGTCCTTGGTCCTGGTGGACGAGATGCTGCTCGGGACGAACACCCGGGAGCGCCGGCTCGCCTCGGGCGAGGTGCTGCGCCTTTTGCTGCAGACCGGATGCATCGGGGCGGTCACGACGCACGACCTGTCCCTGGCCGAGCTGGCCCGGGTCCCGGGGAGCACGCTCGTCCCGGTGCATTTCCAGGACGTCCTGGAAGACGGCCGGATGCGGTTCGACTACACCCTCCGGCCAGGAGTGGTGCAGAGCACCAATGCGCTCCGGGTGCTTGCCCTGGCCGGGATCCCGGTGCGCGACGACGCACGAGAGTGAGGATTCGCCGACGATGGCCCGACCGGACCCGCACAGTCACACCGACGTCTCCCAGCCGCACCAGCAGCACCTCTCCTGGAAGGCGGAGGTGGACTTCGGCGCCAGGACGCTCCGGGCGACGGCGACACTTCGCTTCGACCGCGGCGGCGCGACCGTCGATCTCGACTCCCGGGGTCTCGCCATCGAGTCGGTGACCGCGGCGGACGGACGTCCCTTGCGCTTCGAGCTCGGACCCTCCGAGCCGATCCTCGGCGAGCGCCTCCGGATCGAGCTGCCGTCCGGGGTAGACAACTGTGTCATCCGCTACCGCACCGGGGCCGAGGCCTCGGCGCTGCAGTGGCTCGAGCCGGAGCAGACCGCGGGCGGGAAGCATCCCTTCCTCTACAGCCAGTGCCAGGCCATCCACGCCCGCTCGGTGGTCCCGCTCCAGGACACGCCGCGGTTCCGCATCACCTACGACGCCGAGCTCACGATTCCGGCGGCGCTGCGGGTGCTCATGGCCGCAGGCGCGCTCGGGCGCGAGGTGCGTGGCGAGGTCGCCGTCGAGCAGTACCGGATGGAGGAGCCCGTCCCGCCCTACCTCTTCGCCTTCGCGGTGGGGGACCTCGCCTCGGCGGAGCTCGGGCCGCGGAGCCGGGTGTGGGCCGAGCCCTCGGTGGTCGGTCGCGCCGCGCACGAGTTCGTGGGCGTGGACCGGATGCTCACCTCGGCCGAGGCGCTCTTCGGGCCCTATCCCTGGGGACGCTTCGACCTCCTGGTGCTGCCGCCGTCCTTCCCCTACGGAGGGATGGAGAACCCGCGCCTCACCTTCCTCACCCCGACGTTGCTCACCGGAGACCGCTCGCTGGTGAACGTGGTGGCGCACGAGCTCTCCCACAGCTGGACCGGGAACCTCGTCTCGAACGCCACCGCCGAGGACTTCTGGCTCAACGAGGGCTTCACCGTCTTCGCCGAGCGGCGGATCCTCGAGGTCCTCGAGGGGCCGGAGATGGTGGCCCTCCACGCGGCGGTGGGGCGCCAGGCGCTCGACGAGGCCGTGGCGAACTTCCGGGATCGCCCGCAGCTCACGCGGCTCCGGACGAAGCTCGAGGGCGTGGACCCGGACGACGCGTTCAGCCAGGTGCCCTACGAGAAGGGTTTCCTGTTCCTCCGCGCGATCGAGGAGGCGGTGGGCCGACTGGCCTTCGACCGCTTCTTGCGGCGCTACATGGAG
Organism: Myxococcaceae bacterium; assembly: GCA_036489275.1. GTDB lineage: Bacteria > Myxococcota > Myxococcia > Myxococcales > Myxococcaceae > RPRB01. The sequence goes on from DASXGF010000736.1 coordinate 4,389, forward strand.
GCCTTCCGCTTCCAGTCCATCACCACCGAGGAGCTGCTGGACCTGGTGCGCACCGAGCTGCCCGGCGCGCTGGAGGCAGTGAACGCGCCGCGGTGGATCGACGGCGAGGGCGTTCCGGCGGGTGCGCCCTCGGCCCGGAGCAGCCGACTGGAGAAGGTGGAGGCGCTGAAGACCGACCTGCCCCCGCCGTCGGCGAAGGACTGGTCTCCCTGGGAATGGCAGGTGTACCTGAACCACCTGCCGCGGCCGTCACCGCCCGAGCTGATGACCGCGCTCGAGGAGCGCTTCCAGCTGACCCAGGCGCCGAATCCCGAGGTGCTGGTGTCCTGGCTCACCGTGGCGATCCGCAGCGGGCACGTACCGGCGGTCCGCCGGGCCGAGGTGCTGCTCGGCGAGGTGGGGCGGATGAAGTACCTCAAGCCGCTCTATGCGGCGCTCATCGCCGGGCCGGGGACGCGGAGCCTCGCTGAGGCTTGCGCGAAGCGGTACCGGAAGCGCTACCACGTCATCGCCGCGGCCGGAGTGGAGGCGCTGCTGCGGAAGGGAGCCTGAGGCGGCCCGTCAGTCGAGCGGGTCGAGGCGGCGAGCATCGGCCGCGTACCGCAGCCGGAAGGGCGTCCCCTCCGCGGGCCAGGGCTCGTCCACCGTGGAGCCCTCGAGCATCTCCAGGCGGCCCTCGGCGATGCGGACCACGAACGTGGCGCCGTGTTCCAGCCCGTCGAAGTCGGCCTCCACGTCCCCGAACCACGCCGCGTCCTTCCCGATCCGGGCCGGGGCGATCTCGTCCGGGACCTGGAGGTCGGCGAAGTAGCTCCCGCCGCTGAGGGTCCGCTCCAGGACCCGGACCGCATGCAGCTGTGCGCGGAGCGCGGGGAAGCTCGGGTGGTCGCCGGCGAAGAGCTTCTCGAGGACGGCGCGCTCGAGCGCGGTCAGCTCCATCGGTCGCTCAGCTCCGCGCCGCCCGGCTGCGCCGCGGGCCGAACAGCTCCCGGGA
>DASXGF010000288.1:0-2745 GCA_036489275.1 Myxococcaceae bacterium
CGGTCTCGGCGCCACCATCTACCACCTGCTCACCGGCAGCCCCCCGGTCAACGCCCGGACCGCGGTCGAGGCGCTCCAGCAGATCCAGGCCGGAGTCGCCCCGGTTCGCCGCGCCCGGGCCGACGTCCCCCGCGCCCTGGCGGGCATCGTCGACCAGTGCCTCCAGCCGGATGCGGCCCAACGCTTCCAGTCCCATCAGGAGCTCGCCCGCGCAGTCCGCCACGCCGCGCCGCAACCTCAAGTACAGCCCACGCCCCTGGTCCGGGTCGTCGCCGGGCTGCTCGACCTCGCCCCGGCGATCGGCGTCTTCGTTCCCTTCGTCGAGAAGGCGCCCTGGGCCGCGCCGACCTGGTTCGCGCTGTGGCTCGCGCTCGGCAGCGCGTTCCTCGGCGCCTCGCCCGGCCAGTGGCTGATGCGCCTGAGAGTCAGGACCGCGGCCGACGGCGACGTTCCCCCGCTCCGGACGCTCGCCCGGGCCTTGCTCCAGTGGGGCTGGGCCGCCCTGCTCGCAGTCGGCTACTCGCTCATCACCCACGGCGTGGACACCACCGCCTCGGTGCTCGTCATCGTCGGCATCGGGTGGGGCGCCCTCGCGCTGCTCGGAACGCTTCCCGCGGCCCTCCGCAAGCCCACGCTGGTGGACCGCCTCACCCGAACGCGGGTCCTGGTGGACGTGCGATGACCTGGAAGACGCTGCTGCTCCTCGCGCTGCTCCCCGGGCTCGCCGCCGCCGAACCCCGGACCTGGACGCTCCAGAAGGGCACCGGCCGAGCCCGCTTCCGCGTCGAGGCGCCGCTCGACGCCATCGAGGGCAGCAGCTCCGGCCTCACCGGCGAGCTCCGCTTCGACGAGGCCCGCTGGAGCGAGGGGAGCGGGAAGATCCGCATCGCGCTCTCCGGGTTCACCACCGGCCTCAGCCTCCGCGACGAGGACCTGCGCGACCAGTTCTTCCAGGTCGACCGCTTCCCCGAGGCCCTCCTCACCATCACCCGGCTCGAGCGCACGAGCCAGGGTGTGCTCGCCCCCGGCCGCGAGGGCCAGGCCGACGCGGTGGGCACCCTCTCGCTCCACGGGAAGGACCAGGCGGTCCGCATCCCCGTCTGGGTGCTCCTCACCGAGCAGGCCGGGCACCGTGACCTCCAGATCACCGGGAACTTCGAGGTCCCGTTCACCGAGTACGGCATCCCTCGTCCGGCACGCCTCTTCCTCAAGCTCGGCACCGTCGCCAGGGTGCGCTTCGAGGCGACCTTCAGAGCCGCCTCGCCGGCGTCTGAAAGAACCGCGCTCCAGGCGCCGCCTCCCGCCCCGACGCTCACCACCACGACGAGCCGCCCTCCGCGCGTCGAGCTCTCGGTGAACGTCGCCCGCCGCCCCGAGAAGCCGCCGAAGGCGCAGCCGCGCGCCGCGAGCTGGGAGTTCTCCTTCACCACGCCCGAGGGCCGGGGCGAGCGGCTGTTCCGCGAGGCCACGGTCGGCGGCGAGCAGAACGCCCTGTCGTGCGCGAGCTGCCACGCCTGGCGCGACGAGCGCAGCGGCACGCTCGACCCGCTCGGCCACGCCTCCCCCAGCAGCTCGCTCTGGAACAGCGCGCGCCGCAGTGCCTTCTGGAGAGGGTTCGCCGGCACTCCGGAGGACGCCACCGACCTCTGCGTGCGGCGCTTCATGCTCCGGCCCGGCGGGGGCGACCCGGCCCAGCTCGCCGACCTCGCCGCGTACCTCCGGCGGATCTCGCCGGACGCCGCGCCCCCGCTCGACTACCGGCCGATGCTCCTCGGGCGGAAGACCGCCATCGACCGGCCCACCGGAGGCGACGGGAAGCGCGGCGCGGTGCTCACCGAGCGCTTCTGCGGACGCTGCCACGGCGACGGCGCGATGCGCCCACCCCTCGAGGTCGGCCTCTACGAGGCGGATTACCTGGTCGCCCGCGTGCGGTGGATCGCCCCGCACGACGCGAAGCAGATGCCGCCCATCGCCCTGGACCGGCTCACCGACACCGAGCTGCGAGACATCGTGACCTACCTCGTGGGGCGTCCGGACGACCGCATCTTCCAGCGGAAACGCACGACCGCACCCCGCACCGAGGCTCCGGGCTGGTCGCTCCACGGAGCGCTGGCGGCAGTCGCCCCGACGAATTAGAGGAGGGGGCCGCCGTGACCGATTCCCAGCCTTCCCTCGCCCGCCCCGCCCCCAACGACCCCTGCTGGTGCCGGAGCGGGCTCAAGTACAAGAAGTGCCACCGGGAAGCGGACGCCCGCTCGGGCGCGCCGGCGCCTCGCGCCCGCCGGGTGAAGCCAGGCCGGATCTCGCCGATGCGAACCGTGCCGGCGGAGATCGCACGGCCCGACTACATCCCGTCCGGGCGGCCGGGACGCGGCGTCCGGGGAGATCCCGCCACTCGCCTCGACCGGATGCGCCGCGCCTGCCGCGCCGCCGCCCAGGTCCTCCAGGAGGTCGGCGGCCGGGTCGCGCCGGGCGTGACCACCGACGCGCTCGATGCCATCGCCCACGCCGCGTACATCGCCCGCGGCGGCTACCCCAGCACCCTCGGCTACCACGGCTTCCAGAAGAGCATGTGCACCAGCGTCAACGAGGTGGTGGTGCACGGCATCCCCGACGACCGCCCGCTCGAGGCCGGCGACATCGTCAACTGCGACGTCACCATCTACCTCGAGGGGATGCACGGCGACTGCTCGGCCACCTTCCCCGTGGGCGAGGCGGATGAACGCGCCAGGAAGCTCATCCGGG
>DASXGF010000578.1:0-3160 GCA_036489275.1 Myxococcaceae bacterium
TCGTGGACCGGCTTCCGTCGGACCTGCGCGAACGCGTCCCGGAGAAATGGCTCGCAGTCAGCAGGAGCATTCACGGAGACGACGAGATGAGCTGGTTCAGCTCCCTCCGGACCAGGCTTTTCGGTGGCTTGGCCTTGCGCGAGCGCTGTCTCGAGCTCGCGGTCCTCGTCGGTTTCGCGGACGCTTCTCCCTCAGCTTCCGATACCCGGTTCGAGAAACAGGCCCCGACTCTGCTGAGCCGCCTCGCGTGGGAGGACCCCTCGAGTTCGACCTGGATTGGCTATCTGAGGCGGGTGCGGAGGGTCCAGACCGAGCTCCGGATGCTGAACGCCGGGCTCGAAGTCATTGCAGGCGCTCCGTCCAGCCGTCGGCTCGATGCACGCACCGGCCGGCCACTCGAGGTGCGCGGCGGGGGCGCCGATCGTGTGGTGGTGGCGGTTGCCGACCCAGCTTTCGGCGCCGAGGAGTTGCGCCTGCCCGTTCCCGGGGGCACACCTACTCGCCCATGACCCTCAAGGCCGACCTCCAGCGTCTGGATCTGCTGACGGAAGGCGCCCACGTCCCCCCCGGCCAGCAGCTCCTCGCCCTCTGCGACGCCGGCGCGCTGGACGGAGGCCTCAGCATCGCCCTGGACCTCCGGCCCGACGAGCTGATCGGTCCGCTGTGCGAGCGCATTGGAGGTTCCGCGCGCCTCCTCAAGGTCCTCGACGTCCGTGACGACCCGGAGGTCGCGCTCATCATCGAGGCCGGGAACGGCGAGGAGCTCTGGGACGTGCGGGAACCGCGCGATCTCGTCGAGCGCTGCAACGAGGAGTTCCGGGAGGACGACGAGGCGCGCGCGGTGGCGGTGCTCGGCGAGTGGGAGGATTCACTTCAGCTCTGGTGCATCCCCAAGCGCGCGCTGTCCTCCCTGCTGCGCGCGCCGTTCTTCCAGGCGGAGAACCGAGCCCGGCTCTCCGCCCTTGCCCCGGGCCGTTAGCCGCGGATGTCGATGACCGGTGAGACCAGCAGCTCGCCGCGGCCATGCCGGGCGATGTCGTAATGCGCCTGGGCCGCCTCGGCGAACAGCGCGGCCGCCCCGAGCACGTAGAAGAGTGCGAGGGTCGCGAGCAGAAGCGGCAGCGCGACGAAGGCGAATCGCTTTTCCGAGATGATCGAGTTCATGACAGCTCTTCCGTTCCTTCCCTCACCGGCGGCTCGTCTTGCCCGCCGTGTCCTGGAGACGCCCACCGCCTCCGGCGATTGCTTCGGGGTGGGGAAGGGTCCTTTCCAGGGGCTGATCTGCAGGGTGGCTGACGCCTTCGCATGCAGGAGTCAGCTGTATCCGTTAGGCCTCTCCTCCACTGTATGAGCCCACGTCGCCGTCCCGGCTTCCTCGCACCCTTCCTCACCGCGCTCGGGGTGTTCGCGCTTCTTCACGTGTATGTCGCACGCCGGCTATTCGTGGATCCTGGCCTCCCGCCCGTGCTGGCGGTCGCCGGTTGCACGCTGTTCGCGCTCCTCGTCGCCCTCGTGCCTGTGGGATTCGTCTTCAGCCGCAAGGATCGCGGGTGGCCGAGCAAGGTCTTTCCGCCCCTCGCGATCGGCTGGCTGGGCGCGTCCGGTCTCCTGCTCACGGTCACCGCCGTCACGGATCTGGGACGCCTGCTCTTTGGGATGTTGCACGGCTGGCCCGATGCCGTCGCCGCGCTCCGCGAGTCGAGGCTGCAGGCGGTGGTCATCGCGCTGGGAACGGCGCTGCTCGTTCCGTTCGCGATGTGGACCGCGCGTGGTCGCCTGGTGCTGAGTCGGGTGCGCGTGCCGCTGGAGAGGCTCGCCCCCGGAGTCGCCGGGTTGCGCATCGTGCAGATCAGCGACCTGCACATCGGTGCTCGGCTGGGCGAGGACTTTCTCCGGCGGGTGGTCGACCGCGTGAATGCGCTCCATCCCGACGTGGTGGCGATCACCGGAGACCTGGTGGACGGACCGGCGCACGTCGTGGAGCGCGCGCTGAGGCCGCTCGCCGATCTCGATGCTCCGCACGGCGTCTACTTCGTCACCGGCAACCACGAGTACTACTGGGGCGGCCGCGAGTCGGTGCGGATGGTCGAAGCGCTCGGCCTCACCGTCCTCCACAACGAGCACCGCGTCGTCGAGCGCGAAGGCGGCACCGTGGTCATCGGCGGCATGCCCGATCTCCACGGCGGCAGCTTCCTCGCCGATCACGAGATCCGGCCGGACCTCGTCTTCGCCGGGGCGCCGGAGGGAGCGCCGCGCGTCCTCCTCGCCCACCAGCCCCGCGCCGTCACCCGTGCCGCGCCGCACGGGGTGGACCTGATGCTCTCCGGCCACACCCACGGCGGACAGATCTTCCCCTTCCACCTCTTCGTCCGCATGCAGCAGCCCGTCGTCCGAGGGCTCCGTAAGCTGCTCGGCGTCTGGGTCTACGCCCACCGCGGGACGGGGTTCTGGGGTCCGCCGATGCGGCTGTTCTCCACGCCGGAGATCGCCGAGATCACGCTCGTCACCGCCTGACCCGACCGTCGAGAGATTTGCCCCGAGACCCTGCGCCGGCCCGGGGAATTTGAATCTCAACGCGCGCGGGAGTGGGGCCGTGCGAGCTGCGCGGCCTTGAGCAGCGCGGCGATCATCGGCTCCGCGCTCGCCTTTCCCTTCCCCGCGAGCGCGTAGGCCACGCCGTGGTCCGGCGAGGTGCGGGGAACCGGTAGCCCGAGCGTCACGTTCACCGTGCGGTCGAAGTCCAGCGCCTTGGCCACGACCAGCGCCTGGTCGTGGTACATCGCCAGCACGACGTCGGCGGGCATCCGGTCCGGCCGTGCGAAGAGCCCATCCGCGGGCCACGGGCCGGTGCAGTCGACTCCGCGCCGTCGGGCCAGGGCGATGGCCGGGGCGATGGTGCGGACCTCCTCGTCCCCCAGCAGCCCGCCCTCTCCGGCGTGGGGATTCAGCCCGCACACCGCGATGCGTGGCCGCCTCCGCAGCACGGGCTGGAGCGAGGCCGAGAGCAGCTGCAGCTGCGCCGCCAGCCGGGTCTTGTCCAGCGCGCGCGGGACGTCCCGGATCGCCAGGTGGTTGGTCGCCAGCGCCACCTTGACCCTCGGGCCGTCCATCAGCATCAGCACCTCCCGCCCGAAGGCCTCGGCGAGGAGCTCGGTGTGGC
>DASXGF010000588.1:0-1584 GCA_036489275.1 Myxococcaceae bacterium
TTCTACGGCCACCCCGACCACATCCAGGCCAACCGGATCACGCAGGCGGCCGTCGAGGACTCCGGCATTCCGGCGAAGCTGTACTACACCGCGCTCCCTCGCTCCGCGCTGAGCGGATTCCGCGAGGTGCTCGAGGAGACCGGCATCGAGCAGCCGCGCGAGGTCGAAGAGAACCCGGACTTCGGGACGCCCGATGAGCTCGTCACCACCCGGATCGACGTCAGCGCGGTGACCGGCAGCAAGTACGCGTCCCTCGCCGCCCACGCCAGCCAGAGCGACAACATCTTCTTCCTGGAGATGGGTGAGGAACTCTTCTCGCGGGTCATGAACACGGAGTTCTTCGTGCGCGCCTTCGACACGACGAACGCGCCGGTGCCCGAAGAGGACCTCTTCGCGGGACTCCGCTGAGCGGAGCCGGACCGGGCCGGCGCCCAACCGGGAGAAAGGACGCAGACCCGGCCCGGGGATCCCGTCCGACGCCCCTCCTGCAGCAATGAGGCGGCGTGGGCCGTGATGAGGTCTACGGGGGGACCCGCCCGCGGGATTGTGGCGTCTTTGGTCGCCAGGGGAATCCGGGGGGCGTGATGACCCGTACACCCAGGTGATGAGAGAATCGCGCGTGGCCCAGGGCGAATTGTCCGACGACGGCCTGCTCGCCGGCATGGCACTCGGGGAGCAGGCTGCGGCCGTCGCGTTCGTGCGGCGCTACCAGCGCCGGGTCTTCGGGTTGGCCTACTCCATGACCGGCGATGCCGGCGTGGCCGAGGACGTGGCCCAGGAGGCGATGATCCGGGTCTGGAAGCACGCCCCGGTCTTCGACCCGAGACGGGGCTCGGTGGCGTCCTGGGTCCTCACCATCACGCGGAATCTGACCATCGACGCCCTGCGGTTGCGGCGCGCCGTCCCGACCGACCCCGACGACTTCGCGGCGGCGGCGCTCCAGAGCAACGAGCACAACCCGGAGGACGCGGTGCAGCGAGGGGACGTCCGCCACATGGTGCGCGACGCCCTCGGGGTCCTGCCGCCCGAACAGCGGCGTGCGGTCGTCCTGGCCGCCGTGTACGGGCGCACCGCACTGGAGATCAGCGAGTCCGAGGGCATTCCGCTCGGAACGGCGAAGACCCGCATCCGTACGGCCCTCATCCGGCTGCGGGCGGCGATCGAACACCCGGAGGGGGTGAGTGATGAACGATGACATGAACGCGCACGGCTGCGAAGAGCACCAGAACGAACTGCCCGAGCTCGCGCTCGGGGTGTTGACCGGGCGCGACCGGGCACGGGCCCTCGCCCACGTGGACTCCTGCGCGCGCTGCGCGGAGGAGCTCGAGCAGCTCTCCCGCGCCGCCGACGCCGTGGTGCAAGCGGCGCCGTCGGCGGAGCCACCGATGGGGTTCGAGGTCCGGCTCTTCGAGCGGATGGGCGTGTCCGCCGCGCGCCGCAGGAGCCGACTGCGTCCGCCGCGTTGGGCCGTGGGGGCGCTCTCCGCCGCGGCGGCGGTCGCCGCGTTGGTGGTCGGGCTCAGTCTCGGCCTGTCGTCATCGACGCCGCCCAGCCTGAACGCCGCAGCGGCGCACGGCGTCGTCA